>JAJRAX010000281.1 GCA_028679775.1 Methanothrix sp.
AGAATTCATCTCTCAATGTGACCAGCATCCGATAGGCTGCCACATGGGCAAGGTATGGCCCCAGGTAACCGAATGAGCCCCTCGCTAGGCCGAGCAGTATCATTGCTCCTGCATAGGGGTAGAGACTATCAGCAGCCGTCCCCGCCACGGCCATTGAGAAGAGAACTGCGCCGAGGACGGCAACACCAATGCCGGAGACCTGCCTTAAAACCTCGGAGATGATTGCTATAGTCATGAGGCCGAGATGGGGACGGATGGATCTGACCAGTCGTCTCAGGACGGATACTGTGGCAGGACTCAGGAAGCTGTGCGGCATCATCTGCCTCCTTCATGCTCAAAATCTTTGCAGGAGTTCCGATCCACTCCATCAGATGGACGATCAAGACACTGGGCGGCGACCAGCTTGCTGTAGATTCCCCGTTTTTTTATCAGCTCACTGTGTGTTCCAGATTCGACTATCTGGCCGTGATCCATCACCAGTATTCTGTCTGCGTTTCTCACAGTGCTCAAGCGATGGGCGATGATAAGGACCGTTCTGTTGGATTTGAGCAGATCCAGGGCCTTTTGGATTGATGCCTCGTTCTCTGCATCTACGCTTGAGGTCGGCTCGTCAAGGAGCAGTATGGGCGCATCCTTGAGAAGCGCTCTGGCTATGGCTATCCTCTGCTTCTCTCCTCCAGATAGGCGCACACCTCTCTCTCCAAGTATGGTCTCGTAGCCCTCCGGAAGGGCCATGATGAATTCATGAGCGCTGGCAGAACGAGCCGCCTCTACCAGCTCTTCAGGTTTGGCGTCAGGCTTGCCGAGACGCAGGTTTCTCTCAACGGTATCGTAAAACAGATAGGCCTCCTGAGCGACCAAAGCCATCTGAGATCGGAGAAAATCAAGTGGCAGCGTGCGAATATCGTACCCACCAAGGAGAACTCTGCCCCTTTGTGGGTCATGAAAGCGATACAACAGGTCGATGACTGTGCTCTTTCCGGCTCCCGTAGCCCCAACTAAAGCCACAGTCGAGCCGGCAGACACCTCGAAGGAGATATCCTTTAAGACAGGTCGGTCTCCACCGTAGGCGAAGCTTACTGCTTCAAATTTGATGCAGGGGTTCAGAACCGCAGGGGCATCCAAATTCGATGTCGCGTTCTGTTCTGCGGGGTCCTCTATCTCCGGTTTTCTGTCAAGCAGGGAGAAGATGGCCTGTGCCGACCTTCTTCCAAGCAGGCTGTAGTGATGATAGAGCAGGAGATGGCTCACGTGCTCGTAGAAGAGGGATCCCAGGAAGAGGACCATGACCAGTCGGTCTAAGGAGAGGCTTCCCTCGCTCAAGCGAAAGGATGCGACGATTAGGGTCACTGAATAGCCTAGAACTGGAACGACCTCCGAGATGAAGCTCACTCCGAAATAGAGCTTGAGGCTCTTGACCAGAGCAGCCTCCAGGTTCGCTGATCTTTTGTGCAGCATTCGTCCCCGGGCATCAACCTGATGGAAGAGCTTGAGGGTGACGATACCTTGCAGGCTATCTGCGAAGTAGGATGAAAGTTCCCTGTAGGCGTCCCAAGCCTGCCTGCCCGATCTCCACTCATCAAGATTGGTGAAAAATACGATCGAGAGTGGCACCAGCGGCACAAAGGCAAAAAGGATCGCCGCTGAGAGAAGATCCACATAGAAGGCAAATCCCAAGAAGAGAAGGACCGGCATGATCAACGACAGCGCAATATATGGCAGGTAGAGGCTAACATACGGATCGAGAGCTTCGATTCCATCAACCATTGTCGCGGCCAGGGCTCCGCTATTGCGATGTTCCATAAAGGCCGGCCCCAGACGAAGGAGGTGCGCGTAGAGAACCTTTCTGATATTTGCTTTTACGACTCCAGCCGAGCGCTGAGCGCTCACGTCCCTTGACCACTCAGCTGTTGCGCGAAGTCCCAGGCAGATGAACATCCCGAGGAATATTTCGGTCATCGATACGAGGGTGCGGCCTGCATAGATTCCTACGATGACTCTGCCAGCCAGGAGGAGAAGGACGATGTTGGCCAGGGAGCCCATCAGACCGGAAAAGAATGTGACTGCGATCCACTTGCGTGCGCCCGCCGAAAAACGAAAGATCCTCTTGTCCACTATTCCCTGCATCTATCTCTCCATTGCGAATTCTTAAGGTCACTATGCTTGGTTATAAATCTTTTCATATTGGTATTAAAAAAGACAATTTCAAGGAAAAATTAATATCACATAACCATATTCTGAAACTCCATAGCACTATGTGGGGATACTCATGAGCGATAAGAGAAATTTCGCCCTCAGAGATGAGGAGGGAAAGGAGGTGGGGATCTTTTCCGGAAGATCTCCAAGACAAGCAGCACTTAAAGCAGCTACCAGGGGCGTCACTGAGATCCGATTGCGAGAGAAGGGAACGAAGAAAATCCATGTATTCCGGGGCGAGCGAGTTTCTGTTAAAAAACCAAAAGGATCGCCTGCATGGCTGCCAAAGAAGATCTGGAAGTCCAATGTAAAAAAACTGGGAGTAGAGAATTTGCCTGAAGAATAGGGCGCAGATCCAAAACCCAACCAGTGCCGCGCGAGAGAAAACTTGAGATGAGCTTGATTCATCGCGCGTCTCTGTCATGACCAGCCGAATCACCTTCGCAATGCCTATCGAGGGTGGACGGCTTTTTTTGTTGCGGAGGCGCGATCATAACCGATTTCGCTTCTGCCAGCGCTCGATAAAATGATCGATCGAGTGCTCGACTAGAATTCTTCTTCGAGCACTATTATTACTAAATACAAAAGGCTTATTAACTAGTAACATCCTAAGCCGACGAATAGCGACAGAAAGTGATTGACCTCCTTTACCGTCGTCTACCTGTCGTCGGGCTCCGGCCAACTGCCAGGCCGGACTCCTCTTCTGAAAAGAACTGTGCAGAAAGGAGCTGCCTAATAATGACATCACTTATGATAACGGATATCAGAAAAAGCTGTCTTGATCAGGATTTTGATCTCATAACCGGCGTCTTGACGAGCAACAATGGCAATAGTTCCGGACGAGCGCTTGCTGTGGAAAAGAGAAGCCTTCTGGTGCTGGAGAGTGCCACTGCGGATAGAGATATTCCATCAATGGGCATAGCCTGCGGAGACCAGTACATCAGGATGCGGGCAAAGCCTGAGCACGGGCT
>JAJRAX010000390.1 GCA_028679775.1 Methanothrix sp.
ACCGGAAGCCGCCGCCAAGGCGCCTTCCAGATCGTCGAGCAGATCCCCGACGTCCTCGATGCCGACCGACAGCCTCAGAAGTCGGTCATCCACGCCGCCGAAGCTTTCGGCGAAAAGTATGAGACGGACCGAAGCGAGGATGCGCGGCACCCACGCGGGATCCTTCACGGTAAACGAAATCATGGATCCGGCTCCGGATGCCTGCCGAGCATTCAGCGCATGGCCGGGATGGTCCGGAAGTCCGACGTAAAAGACGTTCCCCACCGCGGGATTGCCGCGGAGGCGCTCGGCGATCACGGCCGCGTTCGCCTGCTGTTTCTCCATGCGCAGGGCGAGCGTCTTCATGCCGCGCAGAACGAGCCAGGAATCGAAGGGGCGCTCACCGCGCCGGTCGTCTTCTGGATGAGGGCCAGGCGTTCTCCCAGTTCTCCGTCGTGGACGCCCCGTACGATCTTCGTTTCGAGCGCGCATCCTTCTCGCCGCCGTTCCATATCTCGCTCCTCCGGTCGGCCGGAGTTTCCGGCGGTTCCTAAATTCGATAATCCACGTAACCGGCCCGGTACATGCCGAGTTTCACGGCATCGTCCAAACTATAGGCGCGCAAAGAATCTTCGACGGCGGTCCGCAGCCGCGTCCAGATGATATTCGTGGAGCCCGCCGTATCGCGTCTTTCGGAGGCGTCGTCAGCCGCAACGGCCTCGGCTTCCGCCGCGGCGTCGCCGAACTCGAGCACTTCGCCTTCCAGGATCTCGAACACCTCGAGTAGACCGATGCGATCCGGAGGCCTGCTCAGATAGTACCCGCCCTGCGCACCGCGTACCGAGGACACGAGTCCAGAAGAACGCAGGATCAGCATGATCTGCCCGAGGTATTTCTCGGAAATGCCCTCGCGCCGACCGATCTCGTTCATCTGCACGGGTCCGTTCGAAAATTCGGCCGCAAGCTGGCAGAGCATCCGAAGACCGTACTGGGTCCTGGTGGACAGTTTCATAAAATGATCATACCCTACGACCTCGGTACAGCCAAGTGCGATCTTTCTTTACAGGATAGACTACCAATGCCATAGCATTTATAGTCTCGACGGTGAGATTAGTCAAGTTGAGGAGTACGCGATGAATTTCGATACGGTCGTCGATAGGAGCGGGACGGGTTCCCTAAAATGGGAGCGGGTCCGAAATGAAGCGGGGAAAAAGGATGTCGTCCCCCTATGGGTCGCCGACATGGATTTCCCTCCCCCCGAAGCCGTGGTCGCCGCCCTGCGCACGCGCATAGAGCACCCGATATACGGATACACCGACGCGCCCCGAGAATACTTCGAGGTTCTCTCCACGTGGTACCGGACCCGCCACGGCGCCGAAGTGGGAACGGAGGCCATCCTCACCGGACCGGGGCTCATCCCCACGCTGGGGATAGCGGTGCGCACGCTCACGGCCGTCGGGGACGGAGTGCTCGTCATGCCGCCGGTGTACGGCCCCTTCTTCGAGATCGTGCGGGACAACGACCGCATCGTCGTGGAAGCCCCGCTGCGTCATGAAAAAGACGGCGCTTACACGATGGACCTGGGAAACGCGGCACGCGCGATCACGGAAGCGGCCGCACGCGGCGTTCGGACGAAGGCGAT
>JAJRAX010000282.1 GCA_028679775.1 Methanothrix sp.
TGATCTGCAAGACGGCCACTGCATCAAGATCAACCATTCCCAGATAAACGGCAACGAACATAACCAATGCCAGTATCAGGCTCACCAGATAGGAATAGGCCAGGCTGAAGGCGCCCAACTTATTCGTCCTCTCATCTTTCTCAGGCCCGGCGCCCGCTCTCCAGAAAATGAGCAGAACCATGCCAATGGCCACCACTCCAGCTACAGTCAGAAACCCGGCATCATAGCCCATACTAGAGAGAACCAGTGAAGCTATGATTAGGGCTGCACCCGGAATCGTTCTCGTCAAGAATCTACTCGATTTCATGTTAGATAGTTCTAACATCTTGGTATTTAAATGTTTTGTATTTCTAACATTATATGATAGTATGATAACAATTGTATGGCTCACATCTTTTATAGACGCCCCATAAAACGGACATACTATGCCCAAGGAGTTCCGCAACCTCATCGCACTTGATGCCGCCCAATCGATCGTCATGCAGCACCTTCCTGTCACCCACACCAAAGAGGTCTCGCTGAGGGAAGCCAAAGGCTCGATTCTCGCTCACAAGATTGTCTCGACCATTGATGTTCCCGGCTTCTCTCGCGCCTCCAAGGACGGCTTTGCAGTTCAGGCTATAGACACCATCAAATCGCGAGAGGATCGGCCTGTCTCTTTGCGGCTGACGGGCCGAGTGCCAATGGGCCGGCAGCCGGATATCAGCATCTTCTCAGGCGAGGCTGCGGAGGTCTCCACAGGCTCCATGATGCCCCCAGGCGCAGACGCAGTGGTCATGATTGAATACTCCGAGGCAGCGAGCGAAAACGTCTTTGTGAGAAGGCCGGTCTACTCAGGCGAGAACATCCAGGCGGCGGGAAGCGATATATCTTTTGGCGAGGCCATTCTCTTTCCGGGCACAAGGCTTCAGCCGCGCGAGATTGGCGTTCTGGCAGCTCTCGGCTGCTCCGAGGTGCCGGTCAAGACGTTGAAGGTCGCTGTGGCCTCAACAGGAAATGAGCTAATCGCACCAGGCCTAGCCCTGGCAGCAGGCCAGATCTATGACATTAACACCTACACAATAGCGTCAGCAGTCGAGGACTGCGGCGGTCAGGCTATTCACTACGGCATTCTTCTAGACCAGAGGGAGGCCATGACCGATGCTCTGCTGAAGATGGCTCGCGAGTGCGACATGATATTGGTTAGCGGCAGCACCTCAGCGGGCGTTGGAGATATGATCTATTTGGTGATAGACGAAATCGGTGACCTCATCTTTCACGGGGTGAACTTCAAGCCGGGAAAACCTGTGATATTTGGAACCATCAATGGCAAACCCTGCATGGGCCTTCCAGGCTATCCAACAAGCGCTCTGACGGTATTCTCCTGCCTGGCGGCTCCTGCCATTCGTGCCGCTTTAGGCCGGAGACACACTGGAATGAGTGCATCAGGACGGCTGGCTGAGCCCTTGAGAACTGAAGGCCGCCGCCAGATGATGGCTGTGGGTCTCTCAGGCAAGCTGGTCTATCCTGTTGACAAGGGCAGCGGCTCCATCACAACCTTAGCTGGATCCGACGGAGTAATAGACATCCCTGCCGGCATGGAGTACCTGGAAAAAGGCCGAGAAGTGCAGGTTGAACTATTCAGCGAAGAGCAATCGGATCAACTGGTGATTGCAGGGGAGAACAGCCCTATTCTGGAAAGGCTGGCCGAGATACAGCCCGGAAGCATCAGGCTTCTCTACACCGGCTCGCTGCAGGCCAGGCTCTACTTGGAGAGCTGCGTTGCTGACTTAGCCATCGTCCTTGGTTCCGGCACCGTGCCGGAAGGAGCATCATCTATCTGGAGCATTAAAAGAGAGATGGGCCTGGTCTTTCAGGATTCTCGAACTCTTAGAGACCTCTCAAAGGCAAACCTGGTTGGCTGGCACAGAGACTCAATCAATCATGCAGCTTTTGAGGCCTGCCTACTGGCCTTGGGCCTCGCTCATCCCCGTTACGTGCGAGTGGCGAGGACCCAATCGGCGGTCGCAGCAGCCGTCGCCTCCGGACTGGCTGATGTAGGCTACGCAGAGAGGCAGGTCGCAGAGGAAGCTGGACTCGGCTTTGAGCTCTTGAAAGATGATGAGATAATGCTCCTGGCCAGAAGGGTGAACAAGGATGACCACCGGATCAAGTCCCTGCTCCAGGCCCTTTCTGGGATGGCAGAGGCCGAAAGGTCCTGAGCCTTCGCTCATAATAGCTGAGCGGATGGCGGACTCTTTTGCACATCTCGTCCTCTCCAGGACAGTTGCCATAGGTGGCCATAGTGGCACAGGCAGGAGGCCGGTAGCGGGTGCCGGAGGCCCCGGAGATGTGATCGACCTGATAACGGGTCTTCTCCTGATCAAAGTCGGGACTGGTGTTGAAGAGCGATACAACTTCGTCCACAGTCATATTGATCTGCAAAAGGAAGCTTACAAGGGCAAAGCGCGCGCTGTGAGCAAGGTTGACTCCTTTGGCCACATCAGAGAGCATCTTCTTGATGCAAGGGGGAAACGCACCCATCTCTGCTTTTCCGAGATCCACCCGATCCCTGGTCCTCATGGCATCCAACTGCTCTTTCAGCGGCTCAAGATATTCCTGGAGAGGCTCGCAGATCCTCTCGTCCACGGGAATGGGCAGCCCCTTTAGAACCCTCTCTCCGATGGCCTCTTCCATGATCCTCTTCAACTCTTCTTCGGTGACCGTCAGGTACCCCTGAGACAGATCGCGATTGGTCAGCTTCCATTTTGGGCTATGCATGCCATGAGCCGCTCGAACGTACTCAGAGAAATGAATCTTGTAGGGCCCAGGACCCTGCGGGTGAAGCCCCAGGTCGTCGGCAATCACCATCAGTCTTTCTCCTATGTTCTGCATCCTCCGTGAGGCAAGCTTGGCTTCGGCCAAAGCATAGCGACGCAGCAATATGGGGTCATTAAGACACGAGACCATCAACCTGGCCAGAGGATAAGAAAGAAGCTCGAAGAGCTTTTCGGCATCGTTTCTGGAGGCGCACTCGGCAATGGTGCCACTTATAGCGCCAGCCACCCTCTCCTGGGCCCGGCCCCGCACGGCTTTAAAAGAGGTTTTGCCTAGAAGACTCTCTAGAGAGTACCCGGCCTTTCGCACCTGTTCGGCAGCTTCCTGGGTAAAGGGATAGTCGGAGACATTCATTCCTGCTCAATTCTGGGAGCTAAGAGGTAATTGATCTCGACCGACTGGCCCAGCTTGAAGTGAACCCGCAGTGGATAGTCTATGCCCATCTCCATTGTTACCTCGCCTGCTTTGCTGATGGACTTGGACATGTCCTCCAGATAATCCAGAGAAAAGAGACTCCTGGCCTCGCCGGGTTTCATTCCCAATAGCTCGGTGCTGGGGATCTTGAGCTTGAGCGAATCGATGTCTCCCTTGGC
Source organism: Methanothrix sp. (assembly GCA_028679775.1). GTDB lineage: Archaea > Halobacteriota > Methanosarcinia > Methanotrichales > Methanotrichaceae > Methanothrix. Next base: position 3,411 of record JAJRAX010000282.1, read on the forward strand.
CTCCATGTAAAAGCCCTCATCAGAAACGCCTAAAATTACATGATCGCTAACCTTCTCTGCGGCCTTTATCGCTCGGCGTAGCTCCACGCCTGGCAGGGTCACATGGGCTGGCAGATCCAGTTCAGGTATGCGTGGCTCTTTTCTGATGGCGGAAGGATCGATCAGGCTCAATGTGTAGGAGAGTGAACCCACTCCAATCTTAAGCTTATGACTCTCCTCATCCAGTTCCAGTTGAACATTTTCGCCCTTATCTGCCATGCTCAAGACATCGCTGAGCCGGACCAGATCTATGCCGATCTCGCAGACATCGGCTTTGAAGTATTCGAAGGCCTCATTGCCTATCTTTAGCGAAACCATAGCTACATTGGCAGGGTCTACGGCCTTCAGTTCCAGGCCGTTTTCCGATATGGAGAACTTGACCTCATCCACCAGAGAAGAGACTGAATCGATTGCGTCGCGCAGAGCCTCTGCGTTGATTACTGCCTTGAACATTCCTAAAGCCTCCTCCTACTTAGCCATTTAATATTTGATATAGTTGATGCTCTTCATTGGATATTCAGTCATACTCTCTCCAGGTTTCGTTGCATTTGGTGCAGCGGAAGAATCGAACCTCGCTCTCATCAGCAGAACGAAGCTGACGAAGCCACCAGTATGCAACATTATGGCCGCATTTCGGACACCGGGCGCTAGTAGTAGGCAAACCCGCAGACTCTTGCTCCAAGACCGGCACCACACGATTGAGCTGTTTGGTTTTGCTGACCATAGACTCGCCACCAGCAGTCTTTGGCATCTTGTGGCCGCATTTTCTGCAGACCATCATGCCGTCCTTGGGCATCATCATGCTCTTACATTGGGGACAAAACTCCATCGGCATAGTGTAATCACTCGTCATATTAATGTTTCCCGGCACACCACATTTCGGTGAGGCAAAATATGAGTACTGCCATAAATGTGATATGCTTGAACCGTCCGGGAATGCTGCGCGACATTGCTGGAGCTGTGGCTAAAAAGGGCGGAAACATTGTCTACACCCAGCAATTTGTGCTGGAGCGGGGCTTAAACCGGGGCAAAGCCTCAGTTTATATGGAGATCGACTGCCCGGCAGATGACGCTAAAGATATGGTGGAAGAGCTGAAGGCTTATGATTCCATATTCGAGATATCCATCCATGAGCCCTTCGACAAGATTTATGGTTCAAGAGTTATTATCATCGGCGGAGGCGCTCAGGTAGCCCAGGTCGCCGTGGGTGCCGTGAGCGAGGCTGACAGGCATAACCTGCGAGGTGAGAGGATCAGCGTGGACACCATACCCCTGGTAGGCGAGGAAGCTATTGCCGATGCCGTGAGTGCAGTAGGCCGTCTGCCGCGGGCCTCGATTCTGGTCTTGGCTGGTGCGCTCATGGGCGGACGCATCACCGAGGAGGTAAAAAAGCTTCAAGCGGATGGGATACCAGTCATCGCCCTGAAGATGGCTGGCTCGCTTCCAGACCAGGCCGATTTGGTGGTAACAGATCCAATCCAGGCCGGCACATTCGCGGTAATGCATGTAGCCCGCACAGCAGTATTCGATATCCAACGAGTGCGGGGCAGGGAGTTCTAGCGTTTCAGAAGCCGGGTCAGGTCCACCAGCGTATCCCCGATGAAGAGCTCCTCTACTGTGTAGAATAGGTCATCAGCCTCTAAAACCGGCGCCGAAAGGGTGAACACCCCATTGATGCGTAGCTCTGTGAGGGCTCCGGGGGTGCTCATATCCATATTCTCATAATCAATGCCTGCCCGGGCCAGCGCAGCTTTGAGCTGTTCGCATCTTGGGCAGCTAGGAGTGGAATATACTCGGTACATCAAATGGAGACCTCCAGTTCAGCGCAGCGATCTTGGATAGGGCTTCTCGGACCAGACTGCATAGCCGCCCTCTACCGCCTTCTCTGCACACTCCTGGCAGCACGAGAAGTTGGCCATGTATTCTACGCCACCTATCTCATGCTCGAAGACCTGATTGCAGGTAAAGCCGGACACCCTCCTAGAATCGTGTCCCTTGCAGAACTCATCCTGCTCAACCTGAGAAGGACGCTCCAGAACAAGCCAGTCCCTGGGAAGAAGCACAGGCAGTGTAGCCAGGTTCATTCCGCAGCCGCAAGGTCCGTAAACATCTTCAAAATCTTTGTAAATAATTGCTTTGCATACATGCTCGCTCATCATCCGCTCCTCTCTTGTAGCTGTTATTCGCGACATCCTAAATAACAGTTCCCATCCACTTTCAGTATTTTTCCATCTTTTTGGCTCAAATCTTGAAATAAACATATATCGCGGGTGCAATTTTTAATGCATGGTAAAATGCCACCCATTGGCATACAAGAAATCTTAAATCAAGTCAGATCGATATTTTCTCCAAAATAATGGAAAGATATGCTCAACAAAAATTATATATGGAATTAAAGGTCCATAAAGTTCCTATTCGGGCTTGCAGCTCAAGAAGGCCGAAATTTTGCCTATTAGGACTGCAAAATCCGGATTTATGAGGTGTATATCGAATGCCGATACTTCCTGTTGCCCCAGTAAGCAGGCTCATCCGCGAGGCAGGAGCTAAGAGAGTGAGCGAAGGCGCGAGAGATGCGCTGGCAGAGGTTTTGGAGAGCTACGGCCTGGAAGTGGCCCGTGAGGCGGTAGGCTGGGCCAATCATGCCAAGAGAAAGACGGTCAAGTCCGAGGACATCAGAGAGGCAGTCAAAAGAGTTAAACCACTCGCAATCCCTGAAAGGTAGATCGATGGCAAAAGAAGACTCTCCTCAGTTAGATTACCATGCATTAGGCCTGATATGCGGCATTGAGATCCACCAGCAGCTTGACACAGCCTGCAAGCTCTTTTGTGGCTGCCCCACCAAACACAGAGAGGTGGAAGAGTCCAATTTTGAGTTTTTTAGGTATCTGCGACCATCGAGAAGCGAACTCGGTGAGATCGATAAAGCTGCATTGGAAGAAGTACTGGTATCGCGCAAATTCATTTACAAGTCCTATGACAGCACCTGTCTCGTCGAGGCGGATGAGGAGCCCCCCAGAGAGATCAATGCCGAGGCTCTGGAGATATCCCTGGTCATTGCCCGGCTGCTGAATATGAAGATCGTGGACGAGCTGGAGGTCATGAGGAAGATGGTGATAGACGGCTCAAACACCTCCGGGTTCCAGCGCACCGGCTACGTGGGCTCGGACGGCTGGATTGAGACAGCCGGCGGAAGGGTTGGGATAGGCATCCTCTGTCTCGAAGAAGAGGCGGCGCGCATCATCGAGGACCGCGGAGACAGCGTTGTCTACTCACTGGACAGGCTCGGCATTCCGCTTGTGGAAATCGGCACGGCTCCCGACATATTCTCACCAGCACACGCGAGAGAAGTGGCGTCATACCTCGGAATGATCCTGCGGTCCACCGGTCGCGTGAAAAGAGGACTTGGCACGATCCGTCAGGACGTCAATGTCTCCATCAAAGGCGGGGCAAGAGTAGAGGTCAAGGGAGTCCAAGCCCTGAACCTGGTCGATAAGGTCGTGGAGTTCGAGGCGCTGCGCCAGATGCGCCTCCTGGAGATCAAAAATGAGCTGCAGCTTCGCTGTGCGCATGTTGACGATAGGATAAAAGACGTCACAGATGTCTTCGCGAAGACGGGCTCCAAGGTGCTGGCCCGTTCCCTCAAGAACGGTGGCGTCATATTGGCTTGCCGGCTGGCCGGGTTTGCGGGTCTCGTCGGCAAGGAGATTCAACCGAATAGACGCCTGGGCTCCGAAATGTCAGACCGGGCCAAGAGGGCAGGAGTCGGCGGTATCTTCCATACAGATGAGCTTCCTGCATACGGTGTTGTGGCCGAGGAGGTTTCAGCAGTGAGAAGCCTGCTGGATGCCGTCCCAGCGGACGCCGTGGTCATGGTCACAGGCCCGCGAGACAGAGCAGAGAAGGCTCTCCTTGCGGTACAGGTTCGTGCCCGCGAGGCCCTCACCTGCGTTCCTGAGGAGACGCGCCGGGCCCTTCCGGACGGCTGCTCTGAGTACATGAGGCCGTTGCCAGGCTCGGCCCGGATGTACCCGGAGACTGATGTGCCATCTGTCGCCATTACCGAAGAGATGTTGGCGCAACTGAAGCTGCCGGAACTGTTTGCTGACAGGTCGGTGCGCTTCGTGCAGCAGTACGGCCTGTCAGTCGAACAGGCCAGGGTCATGGCAGCCTCGCCAAACTATCCCGCCTTCGAGGAGATAGTGAAGAGCTACCAGGTACCGGCGTCCATCGTTGTACGAGCTATGGAGACCACCCCAATCGAGTTGGCGAGAGACGGTGTGCCCGTCGCCAATCTGACAGAGCAGCATTACCGAGACTGTTTCGCCCTCCTCGCCCAGGGAAAGGTAGCCAAGGAAGGGCTGACCGCCCTCTTCTGTACTCTAGCAAAGGATCCTGAGATAGATGCGTCCGAAGCCGCGGCTGCCGCAGGCCTGGTAGGTGTGGGTGACGTAGAAGTTGAGAGAGCCGTGCAGGCCATTGTGGCCAGCAAGATCGATCTGGTGCGCTCCAAGGGAGACAGAGCCATAGGTCCTTTGATGGGTCTCGTCATGAAAGAGATGAGGGGCAAGGCTGACGGCGGTGTGGTGAGCGACATATTGAAGAAGGAAATACAAAATATACTCAATCAGTGAGCCCTGAAAAACCCAACAAGTCGGACATGCTCCTCTGGGAGGAGACAATATTCAGAGATCGAGATCTCTTCGAGCTAGATCACCTGCCGGAGCACTTTTTGCACAGGGAATCGCAGATGAACAGCCTGAAGTTCTGCATTCGTCCGGCTTTGCAGGGAGGTCGACCGGTCAACGCCCTCTGCCTCGGTCCACCTGGGACGGGCAAGACCACCGCCATATTCAAGCTCTTTGAGGAGATCGAGGCTCACTCAAGCAAGATCGTGCCCGTTCACGTCAACTGCCAGATGGACTCGACCAGGTACTCAGTTTTTTACCAGATCTACAAAAAGATCTTCGAGCATGCACCACCATCCAGCGGCATATCCTTCAAACGCATCTTCGAGAAGGTGGCGCAGGAGATCTCTGACAAAGATCGCGTGCTCGTTGTGGCTTTAGACGACATAAATTACCTATTCCACGAAAAAGAGGTGGATCATGTCCTGTACTCCATCCTTCGGGCCCATGAGACCTGTCCAGGAGCCAGGATGGCAGTGATAGGTATCATGAGCGAACTGTCCCTGAACTACGTTCTAGATCCGCGAGTGGTCTCAGTCTTCCAGCCAGAAGAGATCGTCTTTCCCCTCTACACACACTTGGAGATTCACGACATCCTGAGTCGCAGGGTGCAGATGGGATTCTATCCTGGTGTGATGGGCGAGGATGTCCTTGATGATGTGGTGGACGCTACCGAGGGGGCCGGAGATCTGCGAGTGGGAATCGACCTGCTGAAGAGGTCGGGCTTATCCGCAGAAAAGCGCGCATCCAAGAGCATCTCCTCTGAGGACGTGGCAGGCTCCTACGACCGCTCCCGGCTGGTTCACCTCACATATGCCCTGAAGTCGTTGAAGGATGACGAACAGGTTGTGCTGCGACTTGCTGCAGAGCAGAAGAGCTGGCACGCAGGAGAATTATTTGCTCGATTTCATGATAAATCTGGAGCCGGATACACCCGGTTTCATGAGATCTTGAATAAGCTGGACTCCATCCGACTGATAAACGCCGACTTTGCCGGGGAAGGTGAGCGAGGCAGAAGCCGGGTCATCAGCGTGCGTTACGATCCGGATGAGATCTTGAGCCGTCTTAGGCCATGAAGAAATGACAAGTAGGCACAATATTTTTAAAAGACGACTATACGAAAACCTTATTTTGTAAGTCGTCTATATAGATCATATAGGCAAGGGCTTTAACCGGCTAAGACATTACGCATTGCTGTATGGACTGGCCAGCGATGAAGTTGCCTCGCAAATACACTGAGAAGATTGTCGAGTCTATGCTATTCGTGTCAGCCATTACCTCTATTCTCATAATGCTTCTCATATTCTACTTCCTCATTCATGAGAGCCTCCCGGCCTTCTCAGAACTCGGCATATTCTTCCTGATATCCGGATCAAAATGGCACCCGGCAGGAGACATCTATGGATTTCTGCCACTCATCTCGGCCTCGCTTGTCATCACGCTCTTGGCCCTTTTCATCAATATCCTGATCGGCTTTCCACTGGCCATTTACCTGGCAGAGCTGGCAGGGCCGAGGAGCAAGGCACTCCTGAAGCCAGCCATTGAACTTCTGGCAGGGGTTCCATCCATCGTCTACGGATTTTTAGGCGTGATCATTCTCGTAACCTATCTGCAAGACAGCTTTGATATGCTCACAGGCAGATCAATTCTGGCCGGATCGATATTATTAGGGGTCATGTTCATTCCGTATCTGACGACCATCTGCGAGGACGCCCTGCGGGCGGTTCCCAGCGAATTTAAAGAGGGATCGCTGGCTCTTGGAGCCAACCGCTGGCAGACTCTGCGAAATGTTACAATCCCGGCGGCATCTTCCGGGATTACGGCAGCAGTTCTGCTCAATATCGGAAGCATAATCGGCGAGACGATGGCTGTCCTCCTGGTAGTGGGAAACGTCGCCAGAATGGCGTCACCCCTTTACGATGTCTTTGATCAGGGGGCAACATTCACCTCAGTCATTGCCGGGGAGATGGGAGAGGTTGCCAGGGGTTCGATGCATTATCATGTTCTTTTTGCAGTTGGATTCACGCTGCTCATTGTGGTCTCCATCCTCAGTTTGATTGCCGACTATGCCAGAGCACGCATCAGACGGAAGTTCGGAGGGTACTGAATGAGGATTATGCCCACGATTATCGGGTCTTTTGCAATCTCGGTGCTGCTATTCATCACCTCCATCTCATGTACGCTGCTCCAGCCGGACATCGAGAAGATTACGCCCTTCTGGCAGGCGGGCCTCATAATCGACATTCTTCTGATAATTGCGTCGTATTTGTGCTCGTTATCCAGGATGGACCTCCGAAGGACTGGACCATTCCTGGCTCTGGATGTTATCATCTGCTCATGCATCCTTTTCTTGATGCATTCAGGCGTCCTTCATCCGGGTTTTATTATCAGCAGGCCATTGGGTGTTGGCGCGTCCTTCGACTATTCCTTCATTCTTTCTCTTCTTTTTCTGATTGCCAGCATGCTTCTCATAAAAGACGCTTTAAATATCGTCTATGGATACA
>JAJRAX010000283.1 GCA_028679775.1 Methanothrix sp.
AAGCCTACCGAGGCCTGCGCCGATGTCCAGGACGAAGGAGTCTTTGGTTATGAAGCGCTTCAGGCGGCCAAATTCTGTCTCAAACTCTGGCTTCTTTTGCAGATCGTCCTGGTCAAATTTGTGGTCGTAATTTTTATACCACGTCTCTGCGGATAGGTTTATTCTATCTTTCTCTGAAATGCTACTCATCCTGTGGTTGATGCTGGACTTCTTGATTGTCTCTTCCCAGAGAGCCTGCCATTTATAAGACATATTTTTTCACCTTTTAATAATTATGTTTTCTCGCCCCGTTTCCGCGTGCTACCTCTTTTGGCAGCACCATCCTGGCCCCGTCCAGGTTCCTGACTGCACACACATTCCTGTAGATCTCATCCAGAACCGTTTCTGTGATGACCTCTTGAGGCGGGCCCTCTCGCAAGATGTGGTTGTGGTTCATTACCACCACCCGGTCACAGTACCAGGAGACATGGTTTGGATCGTGGCTGCAGGCCAGGATTGTAACACCGCTCTCGGCGATCTGCTTCATGATCCTCCAGATTCTGATCTGGTTGCTAAAATCGAGCGCCGACGTCGGCTCGTCCAGAAACATGAGCGGAGTCTCCTGGGCCACTGCTCTGGCAATCAGGACCATCTGGCGCTGGCCGCCGGAGAGCTGATTGTAAGGCTTGTCTGCAATCTCCAGGAGCCCGAGAAGCTTCAGAGCTCCGAGAGCCTTCTGTCGATCCTCCTTGTTCGTCCCAAAGAGGCTCTTCAGCCTGGGAGTTCGCCCCATGAGCACCACATCTTTCACTAGATAGGGAAAGGGCGGTTTGTGCTCCTGGGGCACATAGGCCACCAGCTTTGCCATCTCCTCGATCCGAAGGTTCTTTATGTCCTGGCCATCGACCTTGATCTGACCGCCCTGATTTTTGAGGAACTTGAGGCAGCACTTGAAGAGCGTCGTCTTTCCGCAGCCGTTGGGCCCAAACAGGCCGCAGAGTTGCCCTTGGCCCACCTGAAATGAGATATCCTTTAAGACAGGCTGCATGCCGTACTGGAATTGAAGGTCTTTGACGTTTAGCACATGAATCACTCGAAAACGGATTTGCCCCTTGTCCTGAGAAGGTAGATGAGATAAGGCGCTCCCAGGAGCGAGGTGATTATCCCCACAGGTATCTCGGAGCTGGTCAGGGTGCGGGCCATGGTATCGCAAATCAAGAGATAGGAGCCGCCAAGCATTGCCGAGGCAGGAATGACGAAGCGGTGATCCGGCCCCAGGATCATCCTGGTGGCGTGGGGCATCATCAAGCCCACCCAGGCGATGATTCCCACAGTCGACACGGCGATCGAGGTCATCAGGGTGGCCAGGCCTATCAGTATCAGCTTGTACTTCTCCGGGTTCACTCCGAGGCCCCTGGCCTCGTCATCTCCCATGGAGAGGATGTTCAGCTTCCAGCCCAGAGACCACATGGCCAGGAAGGAGAGCATCACCACCGGCGTGACCAATGCCACATCGCTCCAACTGGCGAAGTAGAAGCCGCCCATGAGCCAGAATACGATCTCCCGCAGGGCGCTGTCGTTGGAGATGTACTTGAGGATGGATACGGCTGCAGAGAAGAGAGAGCCTAGAATTACCCCGGCCAGGATTAGGGTGATTGTGGGAGTCTCTTTGTTCACGCAGGCTATGCCGTAAGCCAGGATCACCGCCAGGGAGCCGAAGATGAAGGCGGCTGCCTGGACGGAGAAGAAGAACTGGTGAAAGACGATGCCCATGGCAGCTCCAAAGGCAGCGCCTGATGAGATTCCGAGAATGTAGGGCTCGACCAGTGGATTTCTGAAGCACCCCTGAAAGGTTGCTCCTGCGGCAGCGAGGGCGAAGCCCACGGTGATGGCCAGCAGGACCCTTGGAAGGCGCAGATCCCAGACGATGATGTCCTTCAGACTGTCCATGTTCTGAGCCTCCGAGAGGTGCAGAAGATGGGACAAGATTATGCTGTAGACATCGGCGATCGAGATTTTGTAGGCTCCGAAGACCACGGCTGCCGACGATGTCAGGACCAGGAGGACGAAGAGGGCGAAGAGAATCAATAGCTTGCCGTGGATCGAGAACTCGTCGCCCTCTTCGCAGGCGATATCATCCAGCAGCGAGGTGTCTTTCAGGCATCCGGCCATTTAAGCTCCGTTTTTCTTGGGATGGAATGAGGCATGATCAGCTCCAGGAAGAGATTCTTAAAAAAAATTAAAATCCTTCCTTGTCCATCCAGTCGAGGAATAGGACTTTCTTCAGCTCCTTGATCTGCTCGTCATCCAAGCCATAGAGCGCTTTGCAGTGCTTAGTGAGCTGCTCGCCTACGTTGATGTCTTTGAACCTATCGGGATATACGGCCTTGGCCTCGATGAGCATCTCTATGGGGAACTCCAGTCCAGCATTATTTCGGCCGGTCTCGAGTAGACCCGTTGCGTATGCCTTCTTCTCCTTGACTGCTCGCAATCCCTGCAAAGCTTTGTAAGCATCAGAGGTGTACAGCTTCTCCGTTGTCAAACTATCTGAGGAGCATATCAGAATGATCGCATTAGGGTCCAAGGCGAGGAGTTGTTCAGCGGACATATACTCTCTAGTCTTTCCTGCATAAATATTCTTGATTTTCGTAATCTCTGGGTACAAGGTGCCACAGTCGTAATCTGGCAGAACATATGCCAACGTACCCTCACTGCCCTTCATCCCGGCTTGCAAGCTCATGATAAGTGCTGAAGGCTGCTCTTCCGGTTTTATATCCTTCGTCCTCTCAGTTACAAGAGCCACCTCGTCTTTGAGCAGATTTATGATTTCCTGTGACCGATTCTGTTTGTCGAAGAGCTCTCCAATAATCGTTATTTCCTTATAAACGGAGTCTGGAGATGGATGGTCAGAACATGCAGGGTTATTGATCACCACAAGGGGAACGCTCTTGTTGAAGAGCGAAAGCTTCTTGATCAGTTCATTGTATCCTTCAGTCCAATCCCCCTGACCAGCACAGTCCTTCTCCAAGATGACGAGATCTGGATTGAGGGCCACAGTAGCCTCTACATTAAGATTCCGTCCACCTCCCAATTTAGGTAATGCGTTGATGGCAGGGAGGATAACCAGAGTAGGCGTCAAATTGTGATACAAAACGGATGAGCCACCAGAACTTATTCCCGTGCCCACGATCTTGTCACCAACACCTAAGGCTGCCATCACACAGGCAGGCATGTAATAACCCGCGGTCACTACCTTCTCCGGCGGAACTGATACGTTCACCGTCCGACCGTCCATATCGGTAATCGTCTTCTCAGCACAAACTGCGGGCATCAATCCCATGCACAGGATCGAGGCCAGCACCAGCAGGAAAAGAATTGCTTTTCTCATATTCCGGATCTCCTCACGGACTTGAAGTCAAAGGGATTTTGTCCTGAAGTATATCATACTTAGTTATAACTCTTTTCATATTAGTATAATTTAATCATATTTTATATTAAATTATTAGCGTAAAAGAATAGGTGGCAGATACCCCCTTGCGATTCGCAGATGGATTCTCCACCAGCAGTCTGCCTCATCTCAAGCAAGCCTAACCAGAATGGACAGCTCAAAAGCCTTCTTCATCCATCCAGTCCAGCTCCATCTCCTCTTTGAGCCTTTTAATCTGCTCGTCGTTCAGGCCATAGACTGCCTTGTAGTGCTTGGTGAGCTGCTCACCTACGTTGACATCACTGAACCTTTCAGGATAAGCTGCCTTGGCCTCGATGAGCATCTCAATTGGAAACTCCAGGCCAGCCATATTTCTGGTATACTCCATGTGCCCTGTTGAGTAGACGCGCTTATTCTTGATGGCCTTGATGCTCTGCAAAGCTTTGTAGTCCTCATTCTCAT
>JAJRAX010000030.1 GCA_028679775.1 Methanothrix sp.
CTGATGGGGCAGGGCTTCCTGCTTCATCGAGCACGCGGAGCGAAAGTAATGAAAGGGGTACGATTCATCCCATCCCCTGAAGGAGATGGGTCTTCTCTACCCCTTTACCCCAACGTTATAAGCCAGCGCCCGGGCGAGGTCAAGACGCATGGAACAAAAGCCTTAAATACGACGATTGACGTATTGAGTTTGGCAAAGGTCGACGACCATCTTTTCCTCCTACATAAAAAAAAGACTTTTGCCTCCCTCCTCATTACAGGCACTCAGAAAAAGGGAAGCCAGGGAGATTGGTACTGGTATGGATACTGATAGTAGTAATTGCATTGACCATAATAGCATGGCGCATATACATACTGATTCGTCCAATCGTATGGTGCATATTTTTTAAAGTTGCATTCGATTGGATTCAATCTGCAGTAGGCTACCTCCCGGATATCCGTACCATCCAGATAGGCGTCGCATACCGGCCTTCCCAAGATATCATGACCCAGGATATCGAACTGCAGTTCCTTGCCACGGAAGTAGGAGAGGCCGTCGAGCGGTTTGTCAAGAAGGACTTCGACCTCAGCATGCAATCCGAGAGTTCCGGACTGAGTTACATTCACCGTCATGCCGTTAGGCTCGGAAATCTTCTCCACGGTTCCCACAAAATCGTATGCGAGACCTGAAGAGACCAGCAAAGACACGGTTAAGAAAAAAGCAACTGCAATGCATGAGGCAATCCTCCGAGAAACGCCGGGCGTTCCCACTCCCGGCAATCTCGCAAGCTTCTGGTCTATGGTATGGCTATAGTTCATGATATAGCTATATGCATTCTTTTGATATTCAAGCTTATGATACCTGAGAGATGAGCTTATCGCAGCCCGGGCAGCATTCGTTTCATGACCTCTGCGACCAGCACTACCAGTATTCCTGCGACAAGAACCATAACCCAGCTATCCGAAGTCAGAGGCTGGGTCTGGAAGATGGACTGCATGAATGGAATGTAAACCACAGCGAGGATCGAGATTACCGAGCCTGTGATTCCCAGGAGCAACGCTTTGTTGCCGAAGGGATTCATCTTCAAGATGGACTCATCTAGGGATCGGCAACTATAGGCGTTGTACACCGTAAAGAAACCCAGCCCCACAAAGGCCATGGTCCTAGCGTAACTTTGATCTTGACCCATATTCAAGGAAGCGATGTACAGCCCAAGCGTGCCGGCCACAATCGCAGCGGCAATTGCCAGGGTATAAATCATAAGGCTTCGGGAAGGCATGCTTTCTTTTGGATCGCGAGGCTTCTTCTTCATGGTATCGGCATGAGCAGGTTCGAGAGCCAGGCCGATGGCAGGAAACTCCTCAGCCACCACATTGATCCAGAGAATCTGGGCAGCCAGGAGAGGAATGGGATAGCCAAAAGCAACAGCTATGAAGATGGTAGCCAGCTCTGCAAAGCTGACAGCCAGAAGATAAGAGGACCCTTTTCGGATGTTGTCGTAGATCCTTCTGCCTTCCTCCACTGCTCCCACGATTGTGGCAAAGTTGTCATCGGCTATGACCATATCTGAGGCCTCCTTGGTGACCTCGGTGCCAGTTTTTCCCATTGCGATGCCTATGTCTGCGGCCTTTAAGGCGGGAGCATCATTCACTCCGTCTCCTGTCATTGCCACGATGTTGCCTTTCTTCTTCAGAGCCTCGACTATCCGCACCTTGTGTTCAGCCGTGACCCTGGCAAACACCGAGACAGAATCGATCTTATCCTGCAGCCCTTGCTCGTCCATCTGGTCCAGGTCTACGCCCTCCACCACCTCACCATTGCCGATGCCCAGCTCTTTGCCGATTGCCCGGGCCGTCAGGCGATGATCGCCAGTGATCATGACCGTCCGAATGCCGGCGATCTTGCTCACAGATATGGCATCGAGTGCCTCTTTTCTGGGCGGGTCCATCATGCCTGCAAGGCCCACGAATGTGAGGTCAGACTCAACAGAATCGCCATGCACGGAATCGCCATTCTCCATGGATTTTTCGGCAAAGGCCAGGACCCTCAGGGCACGGTCGGCCATGCCGTCTGAGCTATCTAAAATGGCAATTTTGTCCTCCTCGGTGATGAGTCGAACGCTGCCGCATGCATGGGCTATGTGGCTGCATCGGCTTAAGACCACCTCCGGCGCACCCTTCATGGAGACGATGCGGCTAATGCCTGTTGGGCCATCTCGCACGTCGTCTACAACAGTCATCATTTTGCGATCGGAATCAAAGGGATACTCTGCGATTCGAGAGCTACCTTTACGAACCTCATCCAAAATCCCGGCCTTTTTAGCTGCGACGATCAATGCGCCTTCTGTGGGGTCTCCCACCACGCGCCATTTGCCGCCGGATTCTTCGAGGTCCGCATTGTTTGCCAGAGTACCGATCCGAAGAAGCCGAGACAGATCCTCATCCGCGGGGTTTATGGCCCTGCCCTGCACTGTGAAAGAGCCCTCTGGAGTGTAGCCGGATCCATCTACGTTGATGGTTCTAAATGTCTGGATCTCTCGTAAAGTCATCTCTCCAGTCGTCAGCGTTCCGGTCTTATCAGTGCAGATCACTGTGGTCGAGCCAAGCGTCTCGACCGCAGGAAGCCTCCGGATAATGGCGTTCTTCTTTGCCATAGCCTGGGTTCCAAATGCCAGGGCCAGTGTAACGATGAAAGGAAGGGCTTCAGGAACACCGGCCACGGCTAGAGCAATAGCCGCAATCAGCGAATCCAATATGGGCGAGCCACGGCTGGCGTCTAGGATAAAGACAATGATGGAGATAGCAAAGACCAGAATGGCCTGCCTCTTGGCCAGTTGCGCCAGCTTTATTTTGAGGGGCGGGTCCGCCGGATTCTGCTGGATCATGCCAGAAATTCTGCCGAGTTCAGTGGCTAGACCAGTATCAGTCACTGCAGCTCTGCAATTGCCGTATGAGACAATTGTCCCCATGAAGACCATATTCTTTCTGTCGGCAAGAGCGGCACCATCAGGGAGACGCGCTGTGCTCTTTTTAATTGGCAAAGACTCGCCCGTCAGCGAAGCCTCGATGACCTCAAGAGAGGTCTCCTCGATAATTCGGGCATCCGCCGGAACCCGATCTCCAGCCTCAAGGTAGATCAAGTCCCCAGGAACCAGATCCGCAGCAGAGACCGTGCTCATCTTGCCGTCCCGCATGACATCCGCTTCAGGAGACAACATCTCCCGCAGGGCTTCCATTGCCCGCTCGGCTTTGTACTCCTGGAAGAATCCAATGATGGCGACGAGGACGACTATCCCCAGGATGACAATGGCATTGGTGCTCTCCCCTGCGATGTAAGAGATCAGGGCTGCGAAGATCAGTACAATGACTGTGTAGTCCTTGAACTTTTCCAAAAAAATGCGCAATGGAGAGGGTTTGGATGGGCTCTCCAGTTGATTGGGACCGTACTGAGAATGCCTTGAAGCCGCGTCATCAGAAGAAAGGCCCTTTTCTCCGGATTTCAGGCCGGCCAGGACCTCATCAGTTGGAATCGAATGCCATTTCACGTATCTAGCCTCTATTGTAGAGTAGACTGATTTTCGGCAATTGTAGATATAGTTTACGCAAAACGCACAATAGCAAACGATTATTGGTTTCAGTTCGAAGAAAGGTTCACTGAGAAGAGTCTAAAAATTATGATAGGTGCAAAAATCGACAATCACCTACCCAACCGGGCACGCGCCGCCTTCACAACGCTCTGATCCAGGTCCTCTGCCAGCCGGGCTAGCGCCGCTGCAGGCGTATTGGGGTTCTCGGCCACAGCAACCCGCACCATCCAGGACCAGTGGCCTGCCAGATCCAGAAGGATTCTGCCCTCCAGCTTTTCATTGCGGGCGAGGGATTCCCTCACCTCCCAGCTCTTGTCTGCGGCCAGCGTGGCCAATGCAACAGCAGGCACGCGCGGATTTTGGGCGGCTGTAGCCCGCACGTCCATGATCCGGTCAGAACAGAGATAGACGAGCAGGTCCTCCGGTGTGGCAGGGTTCCTGGCGATGTTGTTTCGCACCTCCCAGAACACATCCTTGACCATCTTTTTCATCGATTCGGCTGACAACAGAGGATTGGTCGCCACGGCTGCTCGCACGTGCTCTTCAGAGTCGCGGGCCAGAAAGTCCAACGTCGGTGCAGCGATGTTGGGGCTCTTGGCCACGGCCTCACGAACGAGGTATCGGTTCTTCTGCAGAGTGCTGTCGTAGTCAACCATCTCGTCACATGCCAGCATCTCCAGAATCTTGCCCGTTGTCCGCGGATTCAGGGCCACAGCCGCCCTCACAAATCCGGAGCTGTCCTCTGCCAGCCTGGCGAGCGCAGATGCGGATGCACGGGCGTTGCCGGCCACTGCCTCCCTCACCCACTGCACACTGTCCCATGCCAATGCATCCAGAACCTTCTCAGGGACGTCAGCACTCCAGGCGACCTTTCTCCTCACATGCCAGTCCCAAGCCCGGGCCAGAGCTTCCGGGTCCTCCTGCTCTTTTTTGTCCTCAGACTTCAATTCGGTAGCATACAAGTCCATAAACCTCGTCCAAGAGTCCCTTGACATTCCGTTCGTCGTGCCTCTCCAACCGTCTCTCCACCACCGGCAGTCCGATGCCGGGCGCGATCTGGCGGATGAGGCTTTCCTCTCCAGAGAGGACTGCATACTTGAGCAGGGTTTTATATTTGCCCATCAGCTCTGCCAACTTCTCGTTCACCAGATCGACGTGGCCTTTGATGTCCTCCTCTCTCAGCCTCTCAAACCTCTTCTGGCTCCAGCCCCCCTTCGAGTGCTTTCCCATCACACCGCTCTCCACCAGCTCTTCTGCCTCGAAGCCATCTCGGCTGAGGGCAACTCCCAGGAAGGTGTCACCGGCGTGAGCTGATGCAACCAGTACAGGCGTGTCCATTTGATCCTTCAGAGGATCGAGGTAAAAGGCGACCGCCTCACGCGTGAGGTTCTCAACGACTGGAAAGGGTGGGACGAGAATCATGGAAAAGAGCTGGGGGCTGTGCAGAATTATTCCACCCCGACCGGACTTGACGGAAGATGCAGCATTTCTGAGCTCTGCTGGAAGCGCCGCATCCTCTGAGACGGGTCCGGGATAATAAGCGGCCAGGAGATCCTCACGAGGAGAGCGGATGAATGATAGCCTTTCCAGCAGCAGATCCGTCTCTCGCAAGCCGAGCTTTCGTCCCCTGGCTTTCTGATCCACTTGCCTTTGCACCCCGTCCTGAGGCAGAACAGAGGATGGTGCAGAGACAACGGCTGCAGCCCTCTGCTCTGCGGCCTTGAGGGCAATATTCGCTTCCTGGTTGGAGGCAGAAAGCCTTCTGATCTTCTCATCCCGCTTCTCTAAAGTGCGAACGAAATCATCCTTTTCGCGCTCAAGCTTCGCGAGCGCTGCTTCCAGCTCCCGGATTCGATCTTCCAGCTTCTTCTTTCCAAAGAGGTCTACCAACGACACCCTCTCCCAATCACTTCAAGCTTTTCAGACATTACCACAAAGATCAGAAACCATCTGAGAGATGTTTTGATGTCGAACTAGCTTAAATATGCTTTTCAGGATGAGAGCATTTCGCTTTAAAATCCAGATCAGGCCAGAAATCGATGGGACGTACACCGTCAACTACCCGCCAATGAATTGACGGGCATGAGCACCGCCGATATTGGGGACTTGTAGCTGCGCAAAAAGTCGCGCTACGATGGGTTGGTTGGCTTCAACTCGTTGCCCAAGGAGTCCCCATCTCTTCAGGGTGGGGAGGAATTGGGCGGTCCCGTGTGATAGCTATATTAACCATTGACGATTATATACAATACTATGCTTCAGACCTTGTTGGTTAAGCTTGACCCCTCAAAAGAACAATACAAGATGCTTTATGAAACAATGGAGAGGTTTAACGA
>JAJRAX010000284.1 GCA_028679775.1 Methanothrix sp.
GCCTCAGTGTTTCCGGTGTTGTCTGTATTCATATCTTCGTAAGTGTTTGTATTGTCTGCGCCTTTGCCCGTGCTATTCCCAACACCGCCATATGCATTTGCATTCTCCGTTTCGCCATAAATCCCGCTGCTATTCTCAGAATCGCTTGATGCCAGGTTATCCGAGGCTTGCGTGGTTGTGCTGCTCATGCCGCCGGAACTGGTGGTGAAGCCAGAACCGGCACTGAGATAGGATGAACCGCTGCTTGCGGCGCCCTCTGTCGTCTCTGCCGCTTTGCCTAAATCCTGAAAAGACGTGCCCTTGCCGGCGACGAAAACAACAGCGCTGTCTCCTTCGATCGTTACGCGCTTCGTCTTTTCATATTGGTCGTTAGTGTATGGGTCCAGCCATTTCAAGGAAACGTCGTGTATGCCTTCTTCAATGGATGCAGAACTAAAATCGTCCGTGCTCTCTTCCGAGATCTCTTGGCTGTCCTCATAGATCCCGTCGATATACAAATAGGCATTAATGCTTTTGTCATTCTCGTTCTTCACGCTCGCCGTGAGGTCGTATTCTTCAGGCTCGCTGTGCCCTGTGGTATAAAGGCTGACGGCATCGTCGCCGTTTATCTCTTTCTTGATCTCGGACTCGTAGACCTTATCAGTATCCTCGTCCTTCCAGATGATCTTGAACCTGTGAATGCCCTGATCTAACGTAAAATTTCCAAAGGTTTCTTCCTCGCCTTTCGAGACATCGGCTTTGCCTTTGGGCACCGAATCTATATACAACGAGACATCCAGGGAATCATCATCGTCATTGTAAACGTAGGCTGCGACCTCGGCCTTCTTAGCGGCATTTTGGGATGCGGCTGTATTTGCATCGGACGTCTCGGAGGCTTCGGTTGCGTTCGTGACTGATGCATTTTGGGATGAATAATTTTCCAACCTTTTCGTTTCATTGTCTGCTAATTGTACGGTCAGCCGGGTCTCAGCGTTGCTTATCGGAGCCGAGTAATTTTCGGCAGCGTTCGATGAATTTTGGCTTAATTGGCCCAAGCCAAGCGATTTATGATCGTTCGCAGAAGTCCCGACGACATTGGATTGATTGATCTCATGCAGCAGAGACCCCGCCGTAGAATTTGCAGCATTAATTGCAGCATTTGCGCCAGCATGATCTGTGATTGATGCATCATCTGCGATAGCGGCATCAGCCGCAACGGTGGCTGCCATGCAGAGAGATACCAATACCAACAGTCGCAAATATTCGATCGGCTTCATAAATTCCCAGATCACTGATATCTTGATCTTCGCCCTGTTTTTTCGAAGGGTGCGAAAATGCCTTCGGCGTTAGTTGTTTGGAAACGCAAATTCTGCACAGCAACCAGGTTTGACCTTTTCATTTATATCTGCATGGAAATTCGCAAAGATTGCCTCTATGCGAATGTTTATTGTTATTAGTCGCTTTCATCAATTTTGCTTTTTTATAGTATGCAAAGAATCAAAATTAATATGAAGACGATTGCAGCAACCAAACATAGAATCATCATGCTCCTCTTGCCGAATCCGAACATGCCGCAGTTACATCCCGAGCAAAATCTTGATACCCCATCAGCCTGGTTCACAGCTGAGGTTGCTTTTGATACATCATTATCCATGGCCTATCCTTTCTTATCATTGACGGCAACAATTTAGACAGTCAACGCTTGGCAGCTAACTTATTTAAGAACTGACTTAGAGGCAAAATTTGCAGTCATTGATTCGGCGCAGGAACCGGGTTCGACTTTTTCGTTTATATCTGCATGGAAATTCGCAAAGATTGCCTCTATGCAAATATTTATTGATCCAGGGCTTGAGTCGCTTAGGTAAGCTGCAAGGTGTTGATGGAATGGATGCCTGGACTGCAAATATATTGCTGATTGAGGGTCTTCCCCTAATCGGTTTCATTTATTACTTGGAATATAAAAGACGCATGTACCTGCTGGAGAAGGTCGGACCGAAGAGTGAGCCCGCCTGCTCGCCCAGAGAAAAAAAGCTCGTCAAGGGCCTATTCTTTCTCCTGGCCGGGTCTGCCTTGATCATCATGCCGGGCATTGCCGGACTGCTGGGGCTCGGCATAGAGCTGAGCTTTGAGATGCTTCTCATCGGCGTGATAATAATATGCGCCGGGCTGGCAATTATGGCAAGCTGCGGAATCATTAAAATAAAAGGACTGTCGGATGAGAATGATGGTTTCGAGATGAGGTAATTTACTTTTTGCCTGACGCTACGAATATGCTGATCTTCGCCTTCTCCGATCCGCAGGAGGACGATGCACAGCAGTTCTCGCCCACGCAGTCCACAGTCGCGCCTCGCAGGCCTGCTCCTTCAAGCCACTTTTTGATGTCGCCTCTGGAAAATCCCATCCAGCGATCCTTATGCTCCCGCTTCAGAAATTCGAAATTATGCTCGTCAAGATCCGTGATTACAAGCATCCCTCCCGGCTTCAGGATTCTCGCCATCTCTTTGATCGCCTCAGCCGGGGCTTCAACGTGATGCAAATACATGTTGGCGAAGGCATAGTCCACCGTTTCGTCCGGAATGGGCAGCGATCCGGCCTCGCCCAGCCTGTAGTCAATCAGATCCAGGCCGGCAAATTTTTGCTTCATCTCGGAGAGCATGGCTTCTGAACCATCGACAGCAATTACCTTCAAGCCTCTTTGGACTAGCCCTTCTGTAATGAAGCCTGTCCCGCATCCGATATCAGCAGCGATGTGGCCGGTCTGCACATCTGCAACTGATAGCGCCTTGTCTCTTACAGCTTTGGAAAAGAAGCTCTCTCTAAGTCTGTCCCATTCGGGTGCTACTTCATCAAAGTAATTTTTGGATTTCATTTTGGTCCCTTCTCAATTTTATCCAGACTACTTGCAGATCTCATCGAATTGACTATATTCGCTTTCCGGCAAATTTTGCAGCTTTCCACGGCGATATATACTGCCTGGCAGCCATCCGTTTTGACTGAAGTCTTAACGTGGCAGCACTTTATTAAGTGACTAAAATTTATATAAATTACTGCCATATCTGATATTTAAAAAATAAAGAGAAAGAAGAAAGATGGGCAAATTATGAGTGAGATTGATAACATTTTAAAAAACTGCAACGGCTGCAAGCTATGCGTCGAAGAGTGCGACTTTCTACAGCAGTATTGCAGCAGTCCGAAGGAGCTGGCTGAGAGCTTTAAGGCCGGAGAACACAAGACGCATCCCCAGATTCCCTATTCCTGCAACATCTGCAGCCTATGCGAAGTCAGATGCCCGAAAAAGTTGAACATCGGCAAGATGTGCTTTGCTGCGCGCCGCCAGCTCGTGCAGGAGGGACTGGCACCGCTGGAGCAGCATCAGTCATTGGCAAAGGGCCTGGATTGGAACGAATCCGATGCTTTCAGGGTGGCTCTTCCCGCGTCCTTTGCAGGCGAGATAAAAAGCATCACAAAGAGGGTCTTCTTCCCAGGATGCGCCCTTTCCGCATACTCTGCTGATTTGGTGCTGAAAGGATACGACTATCTTCAAGAGAAGCTTCCCGGAACCGGGATCGTCTTGGGCTGCTGCGGCGCTCCGGCATACCTGATCGCGGATCAGCAGCGTTTTGATGAAGTAATCGAAGGAATCATGTCGGATCTGAACGGACTTGGCTGCTCCGAGATCATCACAGCTTGCCCCTATTGCCACAATGCACTGAAGCACCATCTGCCTAACCTTCGCATCACTTCACTTTATCGGATCCTGGAAAAGATAGGGATTCCAGAGGCAGAACTTGAGGAAACGAATGCGGCAGAAAAGCGCACATTCTCTATCCATGATCCTTGCTCCACGCGCTTTGAGCCGGAAATCCAAAACAGCATTCGAAAGCTGATCCAGGCAGCAGGCCACGAGGTTTGCGAGCTGGAGCACTCAAGAGATGCGACTCATTGCTGCGGCCTGGGTGGCATGGCATTCGCGGTTGATTCAAATCTCAGTGCCAAGAAAGCAAAGCGTACCGTCCAAGAGTCAAAGCACGACCTTGTCACCTATTGTGCATCCTGTCGCGGAAACCTGGCATCGCAAGGAGCAAGCATTCTTCATGTTCTGGATCTGCTATTTGGAGAGAGCTTGCAGGATAAGAGAGTTGCACCGCCAGCAGAGCCGTCGAAAGCTCAAGAAAATCAAAGAGCATTGAAATTAAGGTTGCTGGCAAGACAAATGCTGGCAAGACAAAAAATGTCGGATACATTCGGGCCAGCTATGAATCCCTTCTGAACAATTATAATGCAATCAAAAAAAAAACAATTTTTAATTTTAATTCGCTTCAAAAATGTCCGGAGGACAATTGCCTTTTGAACAATTGCCCTTCAGATGCGGTCATTCAGACAAGCATTTCCTAAATTCCGTCTCCGCTCTCGCCTTCCGCCCGGAGTTCCCGGAAATGCTGGTGCACTTCTTCAACGTTGTCGGCGATGCTGGCGGAAACACCCGGCGACTGCGTTTTTCTGATGAAGAACCACAGAGCGCCCACCACAAGCCAGCCGACGAATATGTAGATAAACCAGCTATACGGAGCGCCCGAAGATGCATTTGAATAAATGCTTCCGGCAATTAGTACCAGCAGGACCAGGACCGTTATGGCGGAAAGGGCTATATGATGCCTCTTCAGCTCCTTTTCCCGGTACAGGTACAGCGGTGCCGAGATGGAGATCAGCGCGTAGGCCAGAATAAAGCCGTAAGTTGCGATTGTTCCTACCCAGCCGTAGATCTCGATCAATCCGCCGTTGTTTAAGATCAATATGAATGGAACGACTGCTCCTACGATGGTAGAAATTGTGATGGCGACATCCGGTGTCTTATTCTTGTCATGGGCATTGCCAACGGCAGAATGAAACACGCCGTGCTGTCCCATTAAGAACAGTATTCTCGCCCCTGCGTTTGTGCATGCCAGGAAGCAGGCCCAAAAGCTGATCAGTGCGCCGATGGAGATTAGCGGACCAAAGAAGCTCACGCCGTTGAGCGTTGCCAGATCCGTCAAGGGCGCAGCCGCACTGTTCAAGGCCGTGGTGCTGTCTCTAAAGCCGAGAACTTCGGTATAGCAAAGCAGCACAAAGAACACGCCTACCAGCAATGCGCTGATGGTCACAGCTCTAGGAATTGTCCGCAAAGGATCTTTGGCTTCGTCACCGAGAGAGGTTGCGCTCTCAAATCCTACAAAGCTGAAGAAGGCAAGCACCAACCCAATGCCGAGGCTCGAAGGCGATACTCCTTGCAGCGTCAACTGTGCGTGGTCGACGGCAAAGCCGTGCTTCAGCAAAACTACCGCGGCCAGAAGAATAATCAGCGCCACCGAGGTCACCTCAAATGCGAGCATGATTCTGGCAGAGAGCTTGATGTCTTTAATGGCGATGAACCAGGCAGTCATCGCTCCTATTATTCCTATCAATATCGCTGGCACTGCAATTCCTGCGTATGCAAGCAGCACATTTGCGTAATTTATGAAGCCGCAAAGCACCGCGCTTGCCGTAAGCAGATACGACAGCACCAGCGCCCAGCCGGATATCACGCCGATATCTGTGCCAAGACCCTTTACGATAAATGCATACAAATTTCCCGGAGACGCAGACCTCTTGGTAAACTGGTTGAGGTTTGCCGCCACAAGAATGGTGGCAATGGTAGCAAAGAAGTAGGAAAGCCAGGTTCCGTTTCCTGCGAATCCATAAACCAGAGGAATCACCAGAGCGGGAGTGGCGCTGGGTGCGATGCTGGCGATGGACTGTGCCAACACCTCGATGGAGGAGAGATACGAACCTCTCAGTCCGGATAAATTGTTGCTTTCGTCATTTACATTATGTCTTGCATTTTCGCTCATTTGAAAAGCCTCACATTTTCATTTTTGTTATTTTTTTACTGAGACTATGTCAGAAGATTCGTTAATTTGTCATTCAATTGGCCCAAAAACCTAGGGCGGATTTTCCCCAGCTGTGGTCTGTGATTGCATGCGCTTTAATGGTTAGCAATTGGGTAATTTTTGCCCATAAATTTTATTTTAGATTGATATGATTGATTACAATTATTCTTAATCATATTATATATCTATCAACATTCCAGCAATTTTGACCGATTTGAGACTTGATGCGATTAATTTCGGCTTGTCCTAACCGATAATAAAATAATTACCTCCCATCTGGGAGGTTTGCAGTCTCTTTAACTTGTGCATCTTTTAAACTTCTCAAAGTTTTGAGCTTCACCACGTGTCTTTGAACTCATCCGTATACAGGTCCTTTGGTTTGTACTCGCCCTTCTTGATGATGCCATCCGTCACCAGAGCATCGATCCAGTATAGCAGCTGTGAATCATTGATCTTGCCGGTACTGCTGTAGTAGTGGACCGCAGCCTCATCGAGCCCGATATCATTCGCAGTGAGCTTTCCAGCCTCTTCGCGGTTCTCATTCGTCCACTTCTCTGTGTCCTTGTATGCTTTGGCGAACTTCCTTACCGTCTCAGGATGCTCCTTTATGAACTCCTCTCTGAAGATCAGGAGTGTTGTGCCGCCTGCCGCTCCGAATGCTTCCTTGCTGGAGGCAAGGATCCTCACTTTGCCGTGCTTTTCCGCTGCAAAGTAGAATGGAGGATGCAAAACCGCAATGTCAACCAATCCCTGTCGGAGAGCCTGCTCGGCCTGAGCATCGGGAATTACCACATACTCAATCTTATCTGTGGGAATATTGTACTCCCTCAGCAAAGCATTGTTCTGAGTATCGGCGCAAATGCCAAGGCTGATGACACTAATCTTCACCTTTCCCTTCTGCTTGAGGATGTCGGCAGGCGTCTTGAGGGGGCTGTCTTCGAGGACCACCCAGTGCATGTGCTCTTTATTGATGTCGCCGTCTGTTGGCTCATCACCGCTTTGCGCCACGCCCTTTACCTTTACACCGGCTTTGAGCATGTTGATCAGACCTTGCGGATCAGCATCAACAACATCGATCTGGCCGCTTACGAGTGCCGCATTTCTCTGGGGACCGGGAATCTGGCCCACGTCCACAAAGTTTACTCCGCCATCCTTAAAGAAGCCCTTCTCCACTCCGGCAAACCAAGGCGTTCCCGAGCAGTCTTTATTGACACTGGCTTTTATTGTGTAGTCATCTTTCGTCTCTGCCGCATACGCAACTGAGCCAATCAGCAAGAGCGCGGCCAGCATCGCCACGGCTAATGTCAACCTTGTTTTTCTTCCCTGCATTTTCCGTTCCTCTTTTTCAGTTTTCATATTCATGCAATTTAACTTATCACCTAAAAATTATAAAATAATTAATTAGACACTCAAACAGCGACGTCCTCTTTCCAGCTCATCGCCCTTCTCTCCAGCTTCAGCATGACGTAGTTTATCGCTATGCCGAGCAATGCCACAGAGACGATGGCTGCATACATCTTGGGCATATTGAACACAGCTTCAGACTGAATGATCAGGAATCCGAGGCCCGAGTGAGCGCCTATCATCTCGGCTCCGATCAGCATGAAGAAAGCAAAGACGGCACTCATGCGAATTCCGGTGAAGACCGCAGGCAGGGCCGCAGGCAAGAGCACTTTTTTAAACAAATTGAATTTTGTCAAACCCATGGAGCGACCCACTTTGATGTAGACCGGGTCGACGCTTTTTATGCCCGAGACAGTGTTAAACAGAACCGGCCATTGGCATACCCAGTAGATTATCCCGATCTTGGAAAGTTCCCCAATTCCAAGGAGCGCCATGAATACGGGAAAAAGCGTGAATGGATTGGCTTGGCCAAGGATCTGCAACAATGGATCGACTGCCGTTTCGAAGGTCTTGAACCACCCGCCGATCAAAAACCCAAGCGGCAAGGCGACTGCCAGTGCGATGATGAATCCGAGGAATACCCTTTCTAAACTGGCAACCGTATGGACCAATAGCTCGCCGGACAGCAATAACTGATATATTTTTGCAGCTATTATCGAGGGTGGCGGTATGAAGATGGGATCAATCAGTCCCAGATGAGGTGCCGCTTCCCAGAGCAATATGAATGCGACTATGGCCGAAGACTTGAGCGCGTATGCCTTGAGCTTTTTAATAAATTCTTTAGATTCCATATCTTTCCCTGCTACTGCAAATGTCAACACTTCAGCATTAGATTTTTGTGAGCACCCGGACTGCGTTGATCAGACCGTTTCCAATGCCTCGGGCAGGGCTCTGTGCGACAGCTTGGTTTTGGAACCGGATTTGTGATTCCTGGACCTTTACGACCTCTTCCTTCAGAAGTTTCCAGAGAATTAGCCTCGACTGCACGAACTCCTTTGTGGCCACGACATCATCCTCTGCTCGCTGCTCTGCCGTCAAGGGAATGTCCAAAATCTCTTTGATAACTCCGGGCCGGGCGCTCATGACAGCCACTTTGTCGCCAAGGAACACGGCTTCGTCGATGCTGTGAGTGATGAAGAGAACCGTCTTATGGGATTCCTTGCTGATGCGCAAAATATCTCGCTGCAGGAATTCTCTGGTCTGGGCGTCCAAGGCTGCCAGGGGCTCATCCATGAGCATGATATCGGGATTCAGGGCCAGGGCTCTGGCGATTGAGACACGCTGCTTCATTCCTCCGCTGAGCTGATGTGGATAGTGATTGTGGTAGCCGGAAAGCCCCACGAGGGATAGATAATCGAGAGCGATCTCTCTTCGATTGTCTCTGTCGGGATTTGTGCTCTCTAGCCCAAATTCAACGTTCTCAAGTGTCGTTCGCCACGGGAAGAGCGCGTTCTGCTGGAAGACAATGGCGCGATCCAGCCCCGGTCCTGTGACCGGTTTGCCGTCGATGGTGATCGTCCCACTATCCGGAAGCGTGAGCCCGCTGACCAGGTCGAGAAACGTGGATTTTCCGCAGCCGCTAGGTCCAACGATGACCATGAACTCACCCTGTTCGATCTTGAGGTCGACACCTCCGAGAGCGGGAAGCTCATCATATTGATTTCCTCCCTTCTTAATTTTGAAAATTTTCTTTACATTAACAGATTCGATCTTTGCCATATCATCATCCCCCAATTGTGAAGTGAAATTGCCGCATTTTTGCCTGAGCCGACCGTCAGCTTAGCCCGAGGCAAATCGCGTCTATTCTTCGCTATTGCCATATTCCTATCATGCCGATGGCAGCCTAACCATGCTCGCTATTATGAATAGATTCAAAACCCGATGGAAATGCCGACAAAAATCGGCCATCTGTCAATGCGCAGTAATGAACGCATTCCTGCATATTCTCAGAGATCGAATCATCTGTAACAGCATTTTTCGCCATGTCATGTTAAAGAACTGCGCTGTATTTATCGATGCACAAACTCGCAAATCTTGCTCCAACAGCAAAATATATATCCGGTTCTAATTGAATCGAGAACCGCTGAATCTTAATGGATAATAATATTTTTGCAGGCCCTTCCTCAAAATGGGGCATTGCATATCTTTTCATAATGCAGCAGTTTATGCACAAATATTGCCGCGATAATAGAATTAATAATGATTTGAGTGACATGCGATCTCTTGGTGAACTTAGTATGGGGGATCGACTTTGCCGAAATCCGCAAATGAACCGCTCGGCACGAAGATAGACGAATAGACGGAGCATCCACAGATCAGGTTTGGCCTGATCTGCACGTCAGAAGCTTTTGGACGCAAAGTTAGGTGGAAATTTGGATGCTAGAAAAAGCAGAGAAAACGTTGGACAGTTTTTGCGCGTATCGAATTTCTAGGAAGTCACGCGTCCGGAAATACTTGAAATTATATGGACCTCAGCGAGAACGACATTAGAAAATAGCAGCAGAGGAATTGAATGTGAGAAAAGCATTGTTATTATTTCTTATCTTGGCGCTTGCTTCAGCTCAGGTTTATCCGGCTTTGGGTTGGGATTGGAATATCTTTGGCAATCTATTCGGCAGCAAGCCCGAGGAGCCGGAGAAGACTCCAGCTTTTTGGCTGGGGTACGTGGCCACCGTTCATTCCATAGATCCGGTGGTTTTGGATAAATTATATGCACCCAACTTTGAAGAGCAAAAATCCAAATTAATAAAATTCGGCTCCTGGGATGATCTTCTCGAAGCTCTTCGATCCAGTACAATCCAAGGGGCATCGTTGCCTGCAGCACTGGACCTCAAAGCAGCGGAGGAAGGCGTGCCGATTCAAATTGTGGCCAAAAGCCACCGGCACGGAAATGCGCTAATTGTTGCCAATAGTGTATCCTCAATCGATGACCTAAAAGGCCAAAGGGTGGCGGTTCCAAATCTTGCTTCTACCCACACCGTTCTGCTCTACAGGGCGCTTGGCAACGATACAAATCTGGGCGGCATCAAGCTGGTCGAGATGGCTCCAGAGGATATGGCTGCGGCCTTGGCCAGCGGCGATATCAAAGGCTATGTTGCGGATCAATATATTGGGGCGGAGAATGTCCTGGCAGGCAAGGCAAAGTGGCTGCGCCGCTCTCAAGATGTCTGGAAGAATGAAACCTGCTGTGTTCTCGTCCTCAACAAGGATTTTATAGCCAAGTATCCCAAAGCTGTGCAGGAGCTGACGGACGGCTACGTCGGATCAGGCTTTTTCATCGATAAGAACCATAACATGACCGTTCCATCCGTTGCGGACCAGATACCAATTGATAAACGGACTATGGATGAATGTTTCAAATGGGGCATCTCTTATGCCAGCCTGAGGCCGACAAGAACGGACCTGGCATATTTGTATGATTCTCTCGTGAAACTCAAAATACTGAAGGGCACACTGGACATTAATAGCACTCTGAATGATACATTCATCTCGCGAACCTACAAGAACAATGAGCTATTGGCACCCTGCGGTTAGGCATCCATGGCAGATTTTTCTTTTTTTGATTTTTCGATAATTCAGAACCAAGCGCCGTCAAAATATAATCAAAATATAATCCAAAGATAATTCAAAATATAATCAGGATATAATTAAATATTTCTTCTCAAATCCTTCGAAAATTGTTGTGAGGGCTAGCTCATAGCTAGCTCTTTTGATTGCGAGAATGCCATCCCAAAATTGGAGTGACTCTCTTCCTTTGAAACGAGAAGCGACCAAGTGTCCAGGACGAATCTCTCGCTACGAATCTCTTCTAGGAGTGACTTTAATTTTGCCTGGTCCAGTACATTCAATATTACAAAGAAATCAAACTCACCAAATAGATGATAGATCTCTTTTACGCCCTCGATTTCTCTAAGGGCATCATAGCTTGCCTTCTCATGATCAGGCACGATCTTTATCATTGTAATTCCAATTACCATTTTATCTATTCCCTCTGGTTTTAGCCCGCAGAAAGCCGAATGCTCTTGCGATTATCTACGATCATCCTTCTAAATTCATCCCAATTTCTTGAGGCTGGCTCAAAGTCAATATCTCCTTCATCCATTGATCCTCCGATCCCAACGTCGGGCGCTGATCTGCTATCGACAAGAGCCATTCTCATCGTGCATGATTTTGCCTTTTGACTCCGACATGTGTCTTGCATAAAACCAAATTGATCTTTATGTTATCTGTACTTTCCAAGTTTCTCCTTTATTTATATTTTTTAATTTATTTCATCACTCACATTTTCATTCCAAGGCATTTGAGTGTATTAAGCACTCCCCCTTCTGGTACAGGCAAATTAAA
>JAJRAX010000318.1 GCA_028679775.1 Methanothrix sp.
CGGCCCCTCCGTCTAACCGACCATGTGGAATCCTCTCTCGATTGGGAGCCTTCTGTGAAGACACTGCAGCGTATTGGACTCATATTGCTCCTCGCCGCGCCTGGTTCGACCTCCCTGGGCCAGGCCGTCACACCGCAAGGCATCGCTTCAGGCACGACTGCCGCCGTGGCCGCGCCGGGGTCGGATGCCATCTTCGATCTCTTCAAGTCCCGCCGCTCGGTCCGCGCGTACCTGCCCACACCCGTGCCCGAGGAACACATTCTCAAGATCCTCGACGCCGCTCGAACGGCGCCCACATCCGGCAACCAGCAGCCATGGAAGTTCCTGGTCATCCGGGACCGCGCCAAACTGGATCGGCTCGTCGAGGAGATGGCCCAGAGTCGGGCCAGCCGAGGCGGGAAGCTGTCCGGTCAGGAGCTGACCGCCACGCTGGAGCGGGTTCGCGCCAACATGCGCACGTACCTCTCCGCGCCGGTCTTCATCATCATCCTGACGGACTCGCAGTCGCGGTACCCGGACTACAACCATTGGGACGGTCCGCTGGCCGCCGGCTATTTGATGCTCGCCGCCAGAGCCTTGTGGTATGGCACCGTGTTCGCGACCGATTCGTTCGACAACGCCGTGCTGAGGAAGGTGTTCTCCATCCCGGATCAGTACGAATTCGTGTGCGCCACGCCCCTTGGCGTGCCAGCGGCATGGCCTCAATCGCCGTCGAAGAAGCCACTGGAGTCCTTTGTGGTCTTCGAGTCGTTCGGGAAGTAGTCGAGATGCCCGGCGGGCCCCGGCACAAACGGTTCGAGCCGACGTCTTCTTCGAAGTAGAATGCCGGCAACCACGACTTCATCGCAGGAGCCTGCATGCACATTCATCTTCCGAAGGGACACCTCAGCTCGCTCAGGGGCTGGCTTCTGGAACTCTTGACGATTACCTGCGGCATCCTGATCGCGCTCTCGTTGGAGGGCATGGGCGAGTGGCGGCACAATCGCCAGCTGCTTCACGAGGCACGCACCAACATCCTGGCTGAACTGCGCGACAACCACCGATCGATCTCCAACCCGCTCGAGGTCATCCCGGACGAGCTTGCGAATCTGCGCAGGGTCATCACGCTCTGCCGTCAGGAACGTGCACGTCGCGGTTCCGTCGATCTCAAGAAGGAGGAGAACCTCTCTCTCGCCTTCACCCTGGCCACGGTGAGCTCGACAAGCTGGAATACGGCACAGGCCATCGGGGCCGTCAGTCTGATGGACTATCAGGAAATCAAGAAGTACACCGCAGTGTACGAAATCCAGGCAGAAACGATGGCGATTCAGCGCCAGACGATGGACAAGTGGCTGCAGGTCCAGCGGGTCGCCAGCCTGCTCGGTGACCCACCCAGCCTGAAGGACGTCTCCACGTCCGACATTGCCGACATCGAACGTGGTGCATCCGAGGCCATCTCCTATACCTCCGCCCTGCGGACCCTAGAAACCGAACTCCAGAAACAATATGAAGGACTGCTGGAGCCGCGGACCGACTAACGCGTGGCGATGGCCACGTCGTCGAGCGCCACGCCTACGCTGCTCGTCGGGTGCACGTCCCACCGTTGCCTGAACCTTCGGCCCTGCCCCACCGTCTAAACCGACCATATGGTGCGGATTGCGCTGATTCTACTCGTGTGCCTGGCGACAACGGTGTTCGTGAACCACTACATCCCGCTGCAAGCCGCCGTGATCGCGCTCTACCTGGGTCTCGGGGCCATGGCTGTCGCGGCCGTGTCGCTGGTCAAGCCATTGCGGTTCCTCGGCATCCGACGTCGCGCCGTGGCTGCCGTCTTGCTGGCGATTGGCGTCGCCGTGGCAATAGCCGCCATCTCTTGGACAGCGCCGATGATCCACGCCTCAGGGCCCCATCAGCGCCTCGATGACTTCATGGCGTCGTACTCGTTCTACGAACGGCACGAGACTCGCGTCAAGGCCACCCCGCAGCAGGTCGCTCGCGCCGTTCGAGAGGTGCGTTTTTCCGACATTCCTGTTGCCACACTGCTCATGCGGATTCGGGGCATGGCGTCGGGCCGCTTCTCCGCCCCTCCGCCAAGCACACGACCCATTCTGGCTGTCATGTCCGGGCCTGGCTCGGGCTTCCTTGTTCTGGATGCGGGACGTCCCGACGAGTACGTCGGCGGCATGGTCGGCCGCCCGTGGGCATCCGGGCCACCGCCGCACGTCGCGACGCCGGAGGGCTTCCTCGCGTTTAGCACGCCGGGCTACGTCAAGGTGGCGTTCAACATCCGCTGGGTTGACGAGGGCAACGGCTACGTCCGCGTCTCGACCGAAACCCGCTGCATCGGGACTGACGCTGAATCACGGAAGGTGTTTGGGCGGTATTGGCGCGTCATCTACCCGGGCAGCGCCATCATCAGGCGCGCGTGGCTCGATGCCATCGTCACGTTGGCAGAGGGAGGCTGAGAACCGGTGCAGGAAGCCAAGACCCGGTGTCAGTCGTGCAGCACCACGCTCAGCAGGGACTGGTGGACTTTGATGCTGCCGTTGTACTCGATGAAACCGAGCTTTCGGAACTTGTTCATGAAGAAGTTGACGCGTGAACGCGTCGTGCCAACCATCTCCGCGAGGACCTCCTGCGAGATCTTCGGCAACACGCGGTTCGGCTCTTCGGACTTTCCGTACCGCGCCAACAGGAGCAGTGCGCGAGCC
>JAJRAX010000031.1 GCA_028679775.1 Methanothrix sp.
GGTGATCTGCTTTTCTGGAGACGGAGACAGCCTGGCCGAGGGGCTCGATCATCTCATCTTTGCAGCCAAGAGGAACATAGATATTACTATGATCCTGCATGACAATCGGGTCTACGGCCTGACGACCGGCCAGTACACGCCCACTTCGCCCCAGGGCTTTAAGGGCAGGTCCACACCAAACGGCGCAGCAGAGCGTCCCATGAACCCGCTCGATCTGATGCTGGCAAGCGGGGCGTCTTACATTGCAAGGGGCTACACGCACGGACTGGAGCAGCTACAGACCATCTTTAAGGAAGCAATACTGCACAAAGGATTTTCGTTTGTGGATGTTCTTCAGGTCTGTGTCTCTTACAACAATCTGTACGAGAGCTACAATAAATGGACCTACACGGTTCAGGAAAACGATGTTGAGAGCTATGAGGAGGCACAAAAGATAATTCGATCCTGGAACTATGATCGATCTGATGCACCAATTCCTCTCGGCAAGTTCTATCAGGTTGATGCACCGCGCTTTGATCAGGCATTTTTGGGATCTGAGCCAGATTTGCCTGAAAGGGATCGCAAAATAAAGATGCTATTGGATAATTTTATTTAGATTGGGAGCAATAAAAGCAAAGGTGAGCGAAAAATGGACAAATATATCTGTTCAGTCTGCGGCTATGTTTACGATCCGGAAAAAGGAGATCCCACTTCCGGAATCGCTGCTAAAACGGCCTTCGAGGCCCTTCCCGATGATTGGATCTGTCCGGAATGCGGTGTTGGCAAAGAGCAATTTGAGAAGGCGAAATAGATGCTGAGCGTCAAGGTGAATGATGGATTGAATGTTCAGGCGAATCGAGAATTGTATTCGTCCTATCTTTATTTATCAATGTCATATTATTTTGAATCGATTAAAATGTTGGGTTTTGCCCACTGGATGAGGCTTCAGGCCGGCGAAGAGCTGGTTCATACCATGAAGATGCTTGACTTTATAGCAGCTAACGGCGGCAGAGCAAAGATGCTGCCGGTCGAGGCACCTCAGTTCACCTGGGCGTCTCCGTTAGATGCCTTTAAGCATGTCTGGGAGCATGAGCGCGTCGTGACAGGACTCATTCATGCCCTGGTCAAGGTGGCCGAGATGGAAAAGGACGATCCTACGATCCAGTTCCTGCAATGGTACGTGAAGGAGCAAGTGGAAGAGGAGGAGTCCTCTGACCGCGTGCTGAAAAAGGTCAAAGCGGCAGGAGAGGACAAAGTGGCTCTGCAGGCTGCGGACAGGATGCTGGGAGAGAGACAATTCAGGTTCCCACGAGGCTTTGAGATATTTCCGTATGCATCTCAAAGGTAAACTCGTTGAGAATTGGAGGATATGACGGTCCTCCACTCCTCCAATCACAATCAGATCAGTTGAGGCAGATCGAGAGGGCTAACAACGTGCCAGCGATTATCCTCCCTGCCATTTCCATAAGTGTCTCCTGGGTCTTTGTCATTGGAATATAGATAAATTGGCCAGCCTCTGAAGGTCGTCTGCTTCAATCCATCGGTTCTGGTAATTCTGGCAAAATCCGTAGACATCAGGCTATCTGGTACAGCAACGGTCTCGACATAAAATGGCGGCCATTTGGCTGCGCAGTCATCATAACAGGTGCTGTCGCCCATTGCGCTGCCGTCATCTGAGAAGTAATAAAGAGAAAATCCGCTCTGGTTCACCAGGAACTCGCCCAGGAATTTGTCTTCCGAGACATTTACTGTGTACATGCTCTCAGCCAGGACGGGGACAGAGAGAATCAATGCTGAAAGGAATAAGAGCGCAATCTTGTGACTTATTGACATGAATTTCACCACAATTTTCTTCTCGGCCTGATTATTAAAGGATTTGCTATGCAGTAGAGGTCCGCGGAAAAACTGAATAACATGTATGCCTAATCCCGATCTCATGCGCGCTGCAATTGTCGTCACCAATCCTCAGGACTGGACGGCTCAGGCTCTCCTGGCCTCCTTTGCCAGGAAAGGCATGGATCCAATTTTTCTAAACTTTTCAGATCTCTCTGCCACCATCAGCAACAGTTCATCCTCTCGCTTTAGATGCGCCGGAGTCGATCTCCTGGATCTTGATGCTCTGGTCGTGAGGGACATGGGCAAAAGCGGAGCCAACGATGTCTCGTTCCGCATAGAAACCCTCCAGGCCCTCATGGATTCAGGAGTTCCCGTCATCAATCCTCCAAAGGCCATCGCCCGGGCCGCTAACAAATTCGCTACCTCTCTCGCCCTCCAGAATGCTGACGTGCCAACTTTGAAAACGTTCGTCACCACAAGCTTCAGTGAAGCGAAGACCGCACTGCAGGATTTTGGGAAAGCCGTCTCCAAGCCACTCTTTGGCTTCAAGGGCAAGGGCATCATGCTCCTAGAGGACGGGATAGCGGCCGACCTATCACGGCTGGAGAGCATCATCAAGGCTGAGGGCCTGGTCTACCTCCAGGAGTTCATCCATCTCGACAACCCCCGCGACATCCGTGCGTTTGTTGTGAATGGTCGTGTCCAGGGAGCCATCTACAGGAATGCTCCACCGGGCCAGTGGATCAGCAACCTGGCACGCGGTGGCAGGCCTACAGCGTGCTCGCTCTCGGCAGAGCTGGAAGGCCTGGCAGGCAGAGCCGCCGAGGTAGTCGGAGCCGTCTACTGCGGTGTCGACCTACTGGAGACCCCACAGGGGCTCTCAGTAATCGAGGTCAACGGGACCCCCTCCGGTAAGGGCATCTTTGAGGCCCTTGGTGTGGATGTGACAGCAGCCATTGCTGAGCACGTGCATCAAAATTGTTATCTACGTGGCCGCTAACCTGACTGCTATGTTTACGATACTCACCGGTGCACAGTTTGGTGATGAAGGAAAAGGCAAGGTAATTGATCTGCTGGCCGAGAACTACGATGTTGTCGTCCGCTTCCAGGGTGGAGACAATGCCGGGCATACAGTAGTTGTTGGCGGCAAGACTTACAAGCTGCATCTGGTTCCGAGCGGCGCAATATTCGGCAGAAGGCTGCTTATCGGCCCGGGCGTAGTCCTCAACCCTCGCGTGCTTTGGAGTGAGATCCAGGCCCTGGAATCGGAAGGCATCGAGGTCAATATCGGAATTGATGCAAAGACTACAATTATCATGCCTTACCACATCGAGCTTGATGGTCTGCGAGAGAAGGCAAGAACCGAGAAGATCGGCACTACCAACCGGGGCATAGGATTCGCTTATGTTGACAAGATAGCCCGCGAAGAGGTCCAGATGGGCGACCTGACCGACCCGGCTCTCCTCGATGCCAAGCTCAGTGAGATCGGCCCTGCCAAAGAGAAGGCCATCGCAGATATGGGCGGCGACCCAACTGTGGTCAGGTACGCCCCATTCATCGATGAGTATCTGGAGATCGGCAAGAAGCTGAAGGATCGGGTAACCGATGTCTCGCGAGAGATCAACATAGCTCTCATCGAGGAAAAGAGCGTCCTGGCAGAGGGCGCTCAGGGAGCGTTCCTGGATGTCATCCACGGAACTCAGAAGTTCGTGACCTCCAGCTTCACTACCGCTGGATCGGCTTGCGTCAACTTAGGCGTCGGACCGGTCATGGTGGACAACGTGGTAGGCGTGATCAAGGCCTACATCACCCGCGTTGGCGAGGGCCCCATGCCAACAGAGCTGAAGGACGACCTTGGTGTTATGATGAGAGAGAAGGGCCGCGAGTACGGCACAACTACCGGTCGGGCTCGACGATGCGGCTGGTTTGATGCCCTCCTGGGCCTCAAGTCCGTCTACCTGAACGGCTACACTGAACTTGCCCTGACAAAGCTTGATGTCCTCACAGGCATCGATCCCATAAAGATCTGCGTGGAATACAAGCTGGATGGCGAGACCATCGGCTATCCGCCTGAGAGCACAGTGGATCTGGCCAGGTGCGAACCGGTCTACGAGGATATGCCAGGCTGGACTGAGGATATAACTTCCGCCGAGGAGTACGACCAACTGCCTGAGAAAGCCAGGGATTATGTCGAGCGGCTGGAGGATCTGCTCGGCGTGGACATCTCAGCCGTCTCAGTGGGGCCTGGAAGGGAGCAGACCATCTATCGGGATGAGCCTGAAGACTGAATGCAGTAATTGAGGGGTTTGCACATTCTGCCCCACGCTTTTTCTTGCTGGCATAATCTTTCGGATTCCTTGAAAAAATATTTATTCTTATAGATCATCGACTCCATCAGTAAGTAAATGGGGGTTCTAACCTATGAAAAAATATCTATTGACGTTAGCTCTGATAGTGCTGATCGGCCTATCAGGCGCTACAGCAGATAATTTCCAG
This sequence comes from Methanothrix sp., assembly GCA_028679775.1. Classification (GTDB taxonomy): domain Archaea; phylum Halobacteriota; class Methanosarcinia; order Methanotrichales; family Methanotrichaceae; genus Methanothrix. The sequence continues at coordinate 4,312 of JAJRAX010000031.1, forward strand.
CTGCAAACTGGGTACAATCTGGCCGGACTTGATCTCAATTCGGCATCTGTTACATCGATTCCATCCGTCTCGTCTGGATCAGAAATGACCGTGGAAATCAAAGACAGCTCATTTAAGCCATCCTTGCTGAATGTGCCAGTTGGAACCACGGTCGTGTGGCATAACAGTGATGCTGTTTCGCATACGGTTGAAAGCGATATTCAAGGGCAATTCAAATCAGGCAAAATCAAGAAGGGAGAGGAGTATGCCTTTACATTTGGCACTGCTGGGAGCTTCGGCTACCATTGCGGCATTCACCAGGGAATGAAAGGAACAATCACTGTAAAGGCCTCTGCGGAAACGGCCAGCAAACAATTGCCTTCCGCGGTCTCCGTCACTGCCGATGAGCCGACACAGCAGGATTCTCAGAAAATAGCGTCCACATCCTGGAGCGAGCTGCCCCTCAGCCTCGAAAGCCAGGAGGCGGCAGGAGACGTAATTTCATCAACTCAACAATCCGTCAAGAAGACCACGACCAGCGAGCCCGCAAGCATGGTCTCCAATCAGGTGTATGGTCAGGTATATAGTCAGGTCTACGATCAGTTGAACGATGATGTCAACAGTCAGTCTGCTTTGCAGAAGTTCTCTCAGTACTACAGCCCGGTATCCGAGGAGCCTGTTGAGCAGTTGACCGCTCCTGCCAAGATCAGTTTGAATGAGGTAGAACCTGATACGCTCTACTTCGGCTCAACGCAAAAGGCCATGACCTATGCCCAGTACAAGAGCAACGCTCTTGCCACCGGCACAAACTCTCTGTGGATAGCCGGGGCATCGAGCTGGACCCAGTACGCGGTTGTTCCTTTGGGCTCAGAGCTTAACCTGATTGCCATCTCGCCTTCTGGAGGCTATGGCCGTCTCTACGAGATATATCCTGATGGCACACTGTTTACGAATAGTTATTCATTATATCCCTATAACCAGATAGGGTTCTATGCCGATGAGGTTGGAGAGCATCAGTTGTTCTTCAATATTGACGGTCAGCCCAGCAATGTAATAGTTATTTACGTAGTACCCTACCAGCAGACAATATCGCCGGTTTACAATTTCGCATCAATCACTGTCAAGTCGGCGTGGCTGCGAGGGTATAACGTCTACGTGGACGGCAATTATCTGGCTACCGAGGGAATGACTGGAGACCCTGACGGAACCGTGACCATCAATGTACAGGGAGATCAGTATCATAACATCGCCATAGATGGCAGCGGTCTCACGTTCTCGGATTACAAGTACTTTAAGGCCGGTTACGCCTACCAGCTCAATGTGTGATCCGTAATCTGGGTTAAACAAGAAGGGCAAAAGCCTATGGAGGGACCGGGAACGATTAGTTCGGGGTCGAAGCTTTGCTCTTTTTTTATGGCTTTAAA
>JAJRAX010000325.1 GCA_028679775.1 Methanothrix sp.
AGCAAAGGGTTCTCATGCCGCTATCCCACATCGAGCACTACCTGGTCGCCGCGGACGACATGGAAGGCACGCGGAACTGGTACCGCGACGTGCTCGGCATGCAGGAAGGCTGGCATCCCGACTTCGGTTTTCCGGTGTACTGGATGTATCTCGACGGAAAGGACGTCGTGCACATCGGCCGAAGCGCGAAACACGCGGGCGACAACCAGAGGACCTATCTGGGCCGCCTCGCGCAGGATACCGGCGCGGGCACCGGCGCGATCGACCATATCGCGTTTCGCGCCAGGGGCCTCAAGGAGACCATGGCTCATCTGCGCCGCTGCCGGGTCGAATTCAACGAGCGGCGCGCGAACGGCCAGGCGCTCTACCAGCTCTTCATGTACGACCCGAACGGCATCAAGGTCGAGCTTAATTTCGACGCCGCCGAGGCGGAGGGCATCGAGCCGGAGGTCACTGCGGAGAAACTCTCGGCCCGCAATCCCGGGCGTTCGTGAACCTCCCCTCGGGCTGATCGTCGTGGGGTTCCAAGTCTCGCGCTCGATGCGATGAAATACAAAGACTACTACGGCGTGATGGGCCTGGAGCGGAATGCCAGCGCCGGGGAGATCAAGAACGCGTACCGGAAACTTGCCCGCAAGTACCATCCGGACGTGTCCAAGGAACCTGACGCAGAAGAGAAATTCAAGGAGATCGGCGAGGCCTACGAGACCTTGAAGGATCCGGAAAAGCGGGCGGCTTACGATCAGCTGGGCAGCCATCGGCCCGGACAGGACTTCCGGCCCCCTCCCGGCTGGGAAAGTCAATTCGGCGGCGGGCAATTCTCATTCGAGGATATCGATCTGGCGGACCTGTTCTCCGGAATCGTAGGCGGCCGGCGTCATGCGGGACCGGGCGGCGGCAAGATTCGCATGCCCGGGCAGGACTACGAGGTCACGGCACACATATCGCTGGAGGAGGCCTATCGCGGAGCCGAGGTCGACCTCGAGCTTAGCGTGCCCGACTACGACGATAGAGGTTTGCCGCATCGCGTACACCGCACGCTCAAGGCGCGCATTCCGAAAGGCGCCACGGACGGCCAGCGCCTGCGTCTCCCGGGAAAGGGAGGCAAGGGCATGAACGGCGGGCGGGACGGCGACCTGTACCTCAATATCGCGCTGCATTCCCACCGCCTTTTCCGCGTGAGCGGCCACGATCTCTTTTTCGATCTTCCGCTTGCTCCATGGGAAGCAGTACTGGGCGCGACGGTGCAAGTGCCTACCTTGGGTGGCACGGTGCGTCTCAAGGTCCCGCCTGGGGCGCATGCCGGTCAGCAGCTGCGCCTTGCCGGGCGCGGGCTCCCCAAGCCGCATGCCGGGGAAGGCG
>JAJRAX010000285.1 GCA_028679775.1 Methanothrix sp.
ATGCGACGAAACGATTCGCCGCTAATCTCCTTATTCAATAGCCTGCGGTCGATTTCATTTCGTCGCTTATCGTCGCATGGTCCACATCGTCTAGGCATGGGAATCGTCTCCTTTGACTGCCTTCTTCCAGCCGTACTTGACCTTTCGACCTGGGATCGAAATCTCGATACGTTCGACCAGGCCCAGCTCCTCCATGTCGCCCAGGACGCGCCTGACGTTTGCTTCAGTGCGCTTGAGGATCAGGCAGACGTCCAAGATGGGCGTGGGGCCGTTCGGCAGCTTCTGCAGGACCTCAGCCATGAGCTTCGAGCTGGTCATGCTGCCGGCACTCCTCTGCTTCTGCAGCGCCCTGGCCCTGGCTGCAGTTCCTCGGAGCTGTGGCCGTCATAGTCCTGCTTGGCGTATCTTGCAGCTCTCTTCAGCTCCCGGATCCTGGCCCGGCTGCAGGCCATCCTCATTTGCAAATCTCGTCTCACTCCTTTTTTCATGGCGTTATCAGCTCCTCAATGGGCCGCCCGGAATAATTTCCGTCTGGGTTGAGATTCACTGTTTTGAGGAATTCCGCAAGCTGTACCTTGTTTGGCAGATAGTCCACAAGGATATTCAGGTCTGCATGCCCCAAATTGATCATCAGGCCGAAATTTTTCATGGTCACGAAGGGCCACGAATGATAGGCTGCATACCTTTGAGCTTTCCCGAATTCGTCCAGGCTCTCCAGCTCGATCACGCCGTTGCTGCTTTCGGACTCGCGATAGACGATGAATAGCCGCAAGCCCTTCATGCTCTCCAGTGGGCGAAGGCGAGGAAGCCTGCTCTCATGACAGTCCTGAATACGGAAGGAAACCTTCCGGCCTTTCTTTGGATGGGTCGTGTCCATTATCAATTTTGTATATGTGTCGTAAGATAAAAATTTCATACGTTGTCCTCCGCGGGCTTGGCTACACTGCGTTTAATCCATATAGCGGGGCGTCCCAGGAGATTCTCGAAAAAGAATTGGCGGCCTCCTGCTGCACACTTCTTGAATGTCATGCTTCGGCCCTCCCCACAGGTTCAGCGATGTGTCGTTCGATCAGATCCTTCGCTTTCCAGTGCTGGATCTCCACGATCTCGCCGGCTGAATAGAGATGATCAACAAACTTGTTGGGATTTTCAGGATGGGGGATTTGCGTTCGATACCCTTCCGGCTTGATAATGCGGACCCTCTCCAAGGCCGTGGGGTCCAGCTTGGAATGCTTCGCTTCCGGTCTCCTGGAGACACCGGCTTGGTTAGTGGAGCCGTTCCCGCAGCTATCTGGTCTGTCATTGGAGACACACGGTTGATCAGTGGAGACATTACTGGAGACACGGGCTTGGTTAGTGGGGCCACCCTCTGCGCTATCTGGTCTGTCAGTGGGGCTAGTCCCGCTGTACTTCTCCACCAGCTCCCTGTCATGGGCCTCTTCCGCCGCCCTGGCCTCTTTTGCCTGCTGGAGCTCGGCTTCTATAGTCTTTGTCCGGGGCGGTGTCCCTGGATCGTCTGAGACAAGCTCTTCTTCCGCAGACTCGATGGGCCTTGATGTCAGAGGTGTCTGAGACAAATTCCCCTTTGCTGTCCTATGCTCTTCGCCTCCAACGGGATCGGCATCTGCGCCCTTTGGCTTCTCATCTCCGACAGGCCCAACAACAGATCTCCGACAGGTTGCGGGGGAATAATTCGCTATCCTCTGACGTCCTCCGACAACTCCGACGGCTCCGACGGATATTTTGAGATAATTCTCGTAAGATATGCCTCGTTCATCTTGGCAGGATAAGATGAACTTAAACATCCCCTCGATCTCACTCGTAACTCCAAATAGTACTTTATCTGTCGGATCTGTCGGAGAGTCCTTACAGCTATCATTTCCTATACCCCATATCTGTCTTAGATCTGTCTTAGGGGTGTCGTATTTGTCGTTGAAGGATAATTTTGATTCTGCTTTGCAGGCTATGGCCGATTTTATCAAGAAGAGGCCAGGATAATAACGATAATCGATCCTATTTCCCTTAACTGCCTCAGAGGTATTCACTGATTGAATCCCGTATCGCTCCGAGATGTACCGGCCAAACGGCACTTTGTCCGCTGGCGTGGTGACATTGAAGAGCCTGCAGTACTCAAGATATGCCTTGTGCGCTTCATCTACTTTCAGCTTCTTTGGGGTAGCGCCTTCCGGATCCCTTTCGGTATATGGCCAGGTGGTGCCAATGCAATCATCAAAGAAGGTCGCCAAGTGGAATTGCTGCCTCTTGAACTCATCCTCCTGCTCTTCCGTGCTCTTCCGTCTGTAGATCCTACGAGACTCTATCATCGCGGGAGCCCTGGCCGCAATGATCCTGGCAATCCCCGCCAGAATCTCGGGACTCCTGAGCTTATCCTTGAGATGCCGATCAATCGGCCTCATACCTTCAGCATCGCCGAAGGTATAGGGAAAATCGAGCTTTGCCACGCGCCGCTTTCGGCCATAGCTGTTATCCCCAAAGTCAAAAGCATTATTCGCATCAAGGATAGGGACAGCATGCGGCATGCCCTGTATCCGCTCGCCGTACTTAACATCCACGTCTATCATTTCGCCCGTGGACTCCGCCTTCAGGACGCTCATTGCATCTTTGATCGTCTCTACTTCGGTTACTAACCAAAGGTCTTTATTGAGCAACGCGCCGGGCCCGAACCTGGACCGCTTCATCTCCTCCAGCTTAACAGCCGTCGCCCTGGCCATTGTGAACAATGCTAGAATCACTTTTTCGAAAATGCCTTTGCCGTTGCCGCCTCCCCCAAAGAGAAGAACAATGACATCAAAAGGCACTCTGATTGCTACGGCTGTGATAATATCCAGAGCTGTGAGAACGTCCCTGGGATCTGGCAGCGAGGAGCATAGGAACCATAAGAAAGGCCTGAAATCGGCCTCAGAATTATTGAACTCAGCGCCATACCTGAATGTAAGATAGTCCTCCGGCATGGCCGCTCTGAACGCGCCTGTGGCGAGATCCACGACTCCGTCCTTAGTCGGAAATAGGTATGGATTGCTATCGAATGAAGCGAGATCCGTCCGCGACCGGATCCGCCTGAGTGTCTCCCTCAATCCTTTCTCATAAGAGAGATCACCAATTGCGTCATCAATAGTCTTTTTGATCTCCTTTTCACCATCGGGCCGCCAGATACCTCCATCATAGCGCCAGATTTTCCCATTGTCGCTGGTGTCGGTCTCGGAGATCCTGAGCATCATAGAGTCGCCAATGGTCTTAGAGGCCTTCGAAGGACTCAAGACGCGTTTGGCAATAATCACCGCGCTGCCTTCTTCGTCCAGCACGATATCTCCAGTGTCGGGATCGATCTGCTCCATTTTCCCGGTCGCCTTGGTGAACTGCTCCAGGGTCAACACGGGTATCTCTGCTGCTACTCCTGCAGCATTGCTCGATCCGATCTTTTCAAAAAAATCGATTACACCATAGTCGCCCGGCCATTTATGGCATCTTTCATCGGGCCGGCAGGCTCCGAGCCCCTTGAGTCCAAGATGAGGATAGCCGGCACCATCATCCTGGATCGTCTGGCATGAAGGGCAGCTTATCCGCCCGAAACAGCTATCAAAGATATGATCGGCATTTCCCAGCCCGTTGCGATCCGATACGGCTTTGACAAGGCCCCAGGCTTCTTCATCGTCCCATCCCATTTGATAGAGGAATGTAGACAGAACCGCTGAGAACCTCGTTTTGCCCTCTCCGAGGTTCGCAGTGTCGACGATATGCTTTATGCAGGGCGGGAAGTCCTCCTGATCGGCCTTGGTACTCGATCTCCATGTCTCTTTGAATTGGCGTCCCAGGCGCTTCTTCTCCTCTTCAGTCTCCTTGAACTCATCCAGGAGCTGGAGAAGAGGCTCACGCTCTGCAGGGTCGTAAGTCGAATACCAGGCCCTGGCCTCGGCTATCATGTCCTCCTGCAGAGGCACACGCGCCCGCTCAAAGTCGATCTTAACGGCATCCCGGTTAAGCGGCGTCACCGCATAGGGCTTCTTCTTGTGGATGGAGAGGATGCACTTGAAGACGCGCTTGGAATTATTCAGGGCATCATATTTTACTTTACCAATATATTCCGGGTGGGCCTTGAAAAACTCATCGGATACATGAGCGATGAGCCTGTTATATCGTTCGGTCAGCTCCTCGAAGAAAGCCCTCCGGTCTTCCGTCGCTGAGGACCTGGGCCTGCATATCTCATGATGAATCTTTACGTAGGCTCCGCCGCCTGAAAAAAGAACCCAAACGCTTTCACGGATGCCGCGCTCCTTCAGATAGTCCACCAAGAATTGAGCTGCAGCTTCAACGGCTTTCTTTACCTCGGGGTCCTCGATATCGTAGCCGTGACCCTTATCGATGTCCGTGCTGGCTTCGTAGGCCGCGGTATCCGCCGGCGTGCCGAGGGGATTGTCGGATGTGATCTCCTCCCTCGGCCTGGAGGCCATCCACAGGCTGGGATCGAAGACGTTTAGAGTCTGGTAGAGGGTGCGATAGGTGTTTACAAGCTCTTCGTAGTCCTCGCACACGTTCAACAATCTGGCCCGGCCATCGGTCGAGTTCCTGTACCACCTGTGGAAATCGCCATTCAGCGCCCGCCAGGTCCCATTGCCAGGCAGCGCAAATCGACTGATGATCTCGCGTACCTCTGGCCTCAGGTAATGCTCACGTGTGATATCGGTAGCCGTAACGGCCATTCATACCACCGGGAAGATCCTCGCAAGCCGCGCATGATATGGATCTGGCCGATTTTCCATGACCAGCTTGGATA
>JAJRAX010000286.1 GCA_028679775.1 Methanothrix sp.
CTCATAGAACAATATGGTGACGAAAAAAAGGCCCTGAAGGCAATCCTGGACGCGGACGTTGCAGGCCTATGCAGGGCATTGAGCGAACGCCAGGCACTTCTTTTGGTTCAGCATGCCCGCGGGTTGAAGTACGATGTCACGCCTGAGCAGTTCCTGGCCACAGACGAGGCGTCAAGGATACAGCAGATGCTCGTTTCTCGCCTGGCAGGTTATGCTCATACCGAGTACGCCCGGCAAAAGATCGGCACGCTATTTGCCTGCAGCTCGATGGATCTATTGGCCGAGAATCGCAAGGTTGCTCTGGCTGCCAGACAGGTGGCTGAGAGGTTACAGGGGACGACTCTGGGGGATCTGCTTAAAAAGATCCGGCCGCTGCGAGAAAAGGATGTTGCAAGGGTTCGCGAGAGGGCAGTGGCTGTCACCTCAGCCGACGCATTCTCGAAGCTGAAACAAGAAGGTCTGGACAGGCGGATAGACCTGCATCTGACAGAGAGCCCGGCTGAGCTTTTAGACCTGACCAAAAGCTACAGCCACATCTGCCTGGTTGGCACTGAGATGGAGGTTGCAGCTGAGGTCGAGACTGCGGAGTCGCTCGATAATTGGTATCTGGTCCCTGAAGCAATCCTCGGTTTTTATAAGGATAATTTGGAAAGCCTCATGGCCTGTTCTCAGGCTGCTGAAATGCTGCGCGAGAGGGATATCTCAGGATTTTCAGGATGGGAGGCACTAAGTAGAGCCCTCCTGAAGCTAGATATGTGCGGCGACAGAGAGGAGGAACGGCTGAATAGGCTGGCCGGGCGACTGGCGATCAGCGTGGACGCGGCTGTTGCCTGGGCAAATGAGGAGCTCAAGAAGAGGATCGAGAAAAGTTCTCTGACTTTGGGCGGAACAGATCTGCTTATCGTCATGAGCAGAGGAGAGGGTGTTCGGGAGCTATTGGAGGCGCAGATGAAGGGCGTCTTCTCCGATGTCTTGCGAGAGGCCAAGGCGCGCGCTGCCGGAGAGCTTGAGCTGGTTGGAGCGGAGGCTGCATGGCTTGAGGAGATCTTCTCGGCTGAAGTCAGCTATCCACTGGAGCTCGATCGGCAGGCAATGCGTTCCTTCGAACAGGAGATCAGAAGCCGCCGGGAGGAACGAGGGCTGAAGGCCAGGAGGGATCTGGCAAGAACATTGCAGGATCAGAGGGACGCGTCATACTCGCTGGTCCATGCCCTGATGGAGTTTGATTTCGCCTATGCTCTCGGCAGTTTCGCTCTCGCTGAGCGTCTCGCATTTCCAGACATTGTCGAGGAGCCGTGCCTATGTTTTGTCGAGGGCAGGCACCTCTTTTTAGAGCGGCCGGAAGCCGTTAGCTACGCTCTTGGCGTGAAGGAGCACCCGGAACGGGTAGCGCTGTTGAGCGGAGTCAACTCCGGTGGCAAGACCACTCTTCTTGACCTCATCGCTCAGATCGTCATCCTGGCGCACATGGGCTTGCCCGTTCCAGCGCGAGCCTGTCGGCTCTCTCTTTACGAGGAATTCTACTACTTCAGCAAAAGCCGGGGCACTTTGTCCGCGGGCGCCTTCGAGACTGCCATGAGGAAGTTTTCGGTGGTCGAGAACGAGAAACGAAAGCTTGTCCTGGCAGACGAGCTTGAGGCCATAACCGAGCCCGGAGCCTCGGCGCGCATAATCGCTTGCATGTTGGATGAACTGAACCGGCGCGACTGCGTGGCCGTCTTCGTGAGCCACCTGGCTGAGGATGTGAGGCGATATGTCAAGACGCTTGTACGAGTGGACGGAATCGCTGCAGAGGGATTGGACGAGAACAACAACCTCCGTGTCTGCCGAAGCCCGCGCTACAACTATCTGGCTAAGAGCACTCCTGAACTGATACTGGACCGACTGGTGCGTTCCACCCAGGGCCGCGAGCGGGAGTTTTATGCCAGGCTTCTGGCCAGTTTTCGCGAGTGTCCCGTCGAGTGATCAGAACTAATATGAGAAAGGATTTTTGTAATTGAACTATTGAACATGGACCGGAATCAATGCATATGACCGATAAAACTGATCTGAAAAAAAGGGAGTCGCGGGCAATATTCCAGACCTACGGCCGCCAGGATCTTCTCCTTGTGCGCGGCAGGAAAGCCCGCGTCTGGGACTCCGAGGGCAAAGAGTATCTTGACTTTGTGGCGGGAATTGCCGTAAACAACGTTGGCCACTGCCACCCAACAGTGGTCGAGGCCGTAAAGAACCAGGCGGAGCGGCTCATTCACACCTCTAACCTCTACTACACGGAAAATCAGGTGCTCTTGGCCGAGGAGCTGAAAGGACTCACCGGCATGGATCGGGCCTATTTCTGCAACTCCGGAGCTGAGAGCGTCGAGGCGGCCATTAAGCTCGTCCGCCGGGCTACCGGCAAATCAAAGATCGTGGCTGCAGAGAGGGCCTTTCATGGCCGCACTCTGGGCGCTCTATGTGCCACCTACAAGTCCGCCTATCGCGAGCCCTTCAGGCCTCTTCTCGAGGCTACATTCGCACCTTACAATGATATCGAGGCTCTCAAGACTGCAACAACTCCCGATATCGGTGCCGTAATCCTTGAGCCTGTCCAGGGTGAAGCAGGAGTTTATGTGCCCGATGTCGAGTTCCTTCGCGCTGCCCGCGAGATCTGCGATGATCGGGACGCTCTGTTAATCTTTGATGAGGTTCAGACCGGATTTGGACGCACAGGCAGGTGGTTTGGCAAGGAGCACTCTGGCGTCATGCCGGACATAATGACCCTCGCCAAGGCAATGGCTGGAGGCCTACCCATAGGCGCCATGCTGGCCGCAGGCCCCGCGGCAGAGGCCTTTGTCAAGGGCGACCACGGCTCAACATTTGCAGGAGGACCGCTCATCTGCGCCGCGGCTTTAGCCACGATCCGGGTGATCCGGGATGAGTCGCTGGTAGAAAGGTCTGAAGAGATGGGCGCATACCTCAAGAGCCAGTTGAAGAAGCTAGAGCCTCAAGACATTCGCGGCCTAGGGTTGATGGTAGGTGTGGATCTCAGTTGCGACTGCAAGACGCTGGTCGAGAAAGCTCTGCAAAAAGGAGTGCTGATCAACAGCACGGGCGAGCACACCATCCGCCTCATTCCGCCTCTTGTGGTTGGAAAGGACGATATCGATAAAGTGGTGAGCGTGATTGCAGAGTCACTCTGACTCCTGGAGAGTGTCCCGACTGCGCCCGGCCTTGAGCAGTCTCAAGCCCTACGTGGCCGGAAAGGGCTTTGGCGAGATATCTCGTAAGTACGGCATAGCCCCGGAGACAATCGTAAAGCTCGGCAGCAACGAGAACCCCTATGGACCGAGCCCAAAGGTGAAAGAAGCCCTCGCGGCCATCTCTCCTGAGAGGTACCCTGAACCTGAAAAGCTTCTGGCGGGTCTCGCCAACTACACCGGATTTCCTGAGGACATGATCATAATAGGCGCTGGGATGGACGGCGTGATGGACACCCTCACCCGTCTGTTCTTGGAGAATGGAGACCAGACCTTCATTCCCACTCCAACCTTCAGCTACTATGAGATTCTGAGCATCATGGCAGGGGCGCGGCCCATCTTCTCGCCTCGTGGCCAGCATCATGAGGTCTCAGATGATCTGCCCACGGGCACTAAGATGGCATTTCTCTGCTCGCCTAACAACCCCACAGGCAACGTGATAAGCGAAGATGATGTTCGCGGTATTCTGGAGAGCACCGAGGCCATAGTCTTCCTGGATGAGGCATACGTGGAGTTTGCGGAGAAGAGCCTTCTCTCGCTGGTGAAACGATATGACAACCTGATTGTGGGGCGCACGCTCTCCAAGGCCTTTGGCCTCGCCGGCATGCGTCTTGGATATGCTCTGGCACCACGCTGGATCGCAGATCAATACAGAAGAGCAGCTCCACCGTTTTACGGCATCACGTGTGCTTCTGCAGCAGCAGGATCGGCTGCTTTATCCGATCTGCCGTTCATGCGTGAGTCAGTAAAGATGATCGTCGCTGAGCGGCAGCGTCTGCAAAAGGCGATAGCCTCCAGTCCTTCAGAGGCCAACTTCCTTTATCTGGATACGAAGCAACCATCTTCAGAGATTGTAGAGAGATTTCAGGCGAGGGGCATCATCATTCGCGACTGCCGATCATTCCGGGGAGCCGGCGAGAATCATGTCCGGGTTACAGTGGGAACGCCTTCGGAAAACGACCGCTTCCTTTCGGCCTTCCTGGAAATATGCGAATAGCTCTGACCGGCACGCCCGGCACTGGAAAGACCACAATTGCAGAGCTTGTACCCTACCGGGTCATTGATATCAACTCCCTGGTAAAGGGCGGCATGAATGTAGGTACCGATCCCGATAGGGGTTGCCTGGAGGCAGACATGGATGCCCTGAATGCGCATCTGTCTGGGCTCGATTCTGATGAGCCGCTCATCCTCGATGGCCATTTCTCCCATCACTTCGCAGACTGGTCAATAGTCCTGAGGCTGTCTCCCACAACACTAAGGCCTCGCCTGGAGTCCCGCGGCTACAAAGAGAGCAAGATCATGGAAAACCTGGAGGCGGAAGCACTAGACGTGATCCTGGTCGAGGCCGTGGAGCAGTGCAGCCGGGTCGACGAGATCGACACGACCGGGAAGAGTGCTGCAGATGTGGCAAAGATAGTGACTGAACTGATCCAGGGACTGCGGCGCCTTCCTCCAGGTCAGGTGGACTGGTTCACCGACTTTTTCAATCCCTGACGGGTCCTGCATTAATCGTTGGCTGTGCAATCTCAGAAGCAAGGATGTTGCCCTTAAAATCCTGTGCATCAAGAAGAAGTCCTAGGCGGCGAGATGCTTTCTCCAGAAAATCGAGGCTGCCGGAAGAGCTGGCATCTGCACAAGCTACAACTACCGCACCCATTGTCTCCTTTGAACTGACTATGGGCGCCGACATCCAGATTCGAGCACAGTCTGCATTAGACGGATGTACACGAGGGCTGCTGAGAAGATACCCGGTCTCCATTCCCTTGATTAAACTGATCAGATCCTCGACTGAGCCCTGAAGTGCTCTGAGCACCAGTCCGCCGTCGTCTCGGAGAAATATCCCTCCGATCTCTGCACCACCCATCCCCGCGATTAAATGGGTGAGTGCATCAGAAAGTTTCTGGTCCAGGTCAGTCGAGGATAAGAGACCGGTCTCAGTTATACCGTCAATGGCGGAAAGCTGTCGGTTCATCTGCATGATCTCGATTTCCAGCTCCTTTCTGGAGGTAATGTCCAGAAGGTTGCCAAGGATTGCTCTCTTGCCTTCGTATTCTATGGGCAGAGATCTGATCTCAATCCAGCGATAGGTTCCGTCTTTCCTTTGCACTCTCGACTCGTAAACGGGCGTCGCGGACGGCAAATCTCGTTGCAAACGGGTCACGCACTGCATATCGTCAGGCTTCACAAGTTGCCAGAATGGCAGGCCGAGAAGGCTCTCGGCAGTGCAGCCGAATATCTCACCGAGCTTGGGATTAGCCAGCCGGAAGGCCCCGTCCTGTAAGATATAGATGCCTGCCAGGGCATTCTCGACGATGTTCCTGTGGATTCTCTCCGATCTCTGAATTTGGCTTCTCATCGTCCTTTCATTAGCTTTGAATCTGGCCTCCTGAATGAGGTTCTCAAAGACATAGGGCAGGCTCTTGAAGCTCTCAAGGCTCTTGACCACATATTTTGTCGCCCTGTTCTCGAAGGCCACCACAGCCATCTCCGTGGTGCCGTGACCTGAAACCATAACCACGGGAATATCTGGATCTAACTTTCTGATCTTCACCAGGACATCAAGGCCCCCGATACCGGGCAGGACGAGGTCCACTGAAATCAGATCGTACGTGGTGGTAGCGATGGCCTCCAGCCCATCCTCGCCTGATGCGGCAAAGTCTAAAAAGAATTCATCATGCCTTCTAAAGCCCATTCTGATCAGCTCGGCATGCTCTGCATCATCTTCAATGATGAGAATGCGAAATGGCTTTGCCATGAGAAACCGTCCCTATTAAAAATATCGATATTCGATTTGCGTATTTCTAACTTTCCACAGGGAATCCTTCTATTAGAATATTGGCGCGCTGTAGGTCATTTTCGCAGGCTGCCATAGTTATATTAGCCTGTATATGCATAAGTACAGAACGATGAAACATCGCATAGCTCTAATTATATTGCTTTTCATCTCTTGCTGCCAGGCCAAGACCCTGATCGTCGATCCCGGCGGATCAGGTGATGCCGACACGCTCATGGAGGCAGTTCTCCTGGCCGACAGTGGTGACTCTATTCTGATCAAGCCTGGCAATTATTTTGCGACCACGGTGGACAAGAGCCTGACCATTCGCGGCTCTCCTGGTGCAATTGTGGATGGATCTCTGGTCGTTACCGCACCTGGATGCCGGATCTCTGACATCGAGATCGCTAAAGCGTCCGCAGAAAGCGATGCTGCCGTCAGACTCGATTCATCCGGAAATCAGCTTTTACGCTGCACTGTGTCAGCAATCGCGACGGCGGTTGTCGTGACAGGCGAGAATAATACGATTGCGGAAAGTCGCATCGATTCACCACACGGCATAGAGATCTTCGGCCCAGAAAATAATGTACTCGAAAGCGAGATCTTGGGCGGCACGGCCATCAGGATCAATCGGACCTGGGGCGGGATAGTATCAGGCTGTCGGATATCTTCCACAGAGGGTGTGCTGATTGAAGACTCCGTAGGAAACTCGGTCATCAACAACACATACACTGGAAATGGATTAGGTGTCGTCCTCACCAGATCTGCCCGCGATGAGGTATCTCGAAATAACCTCTCCGGCAGCCTTGTGAGTGGCATCGACGTTGTTGATTGCAGCAACAGCAACCTGACAGAAAACGAGATCTCAGGCGGCCAAATCGGCATAAGCCTTAGAGGATCAAATGGCTGCAACGTCTCCGAGAACGCCTGTTTGAAGAATGAGCGAGCAGGAATATTCTTAGATTCAGCTAGCAATAACTCAATTGTCGGAAATAATCTCTCCAAAAACGGCAATGGCATTCTCGTGCAGGGTTGTTCGGAGAATCGTCTCGACTCCAATCAGGCGTCTCAGAACACCTATGGAATCACTCTGCGTGGCTCTATGGGAAACACTCTGCAGAAAAATATTCTTCGCGGCAACTCCTATAACCTGCGAATTGAGCCCGGCCAGGGTTGGTCGGATTCATCGGATTATGATTGCTTTGTCCAGAACATAGACAGCAGCAATCTGGTTGACGGCAAACCAGTCTGTTATATGATAGGAAAAGCAGATCTTTCTGTGCCTAGCGAATGCGGCTTTTTGGGGCTGGTGTCCTGCCGAAACATTCGCGCCGCTAACCTGACCATAACAAATAGCAGCGTAGGCGTCTTGTTGGTTAATTCCAGCAACTGCAATATCCAGAACAGCAACATATCCTTTGCTGAATCGGGATTTTTGTTGGATGACTGCATTGCTGCCGTCGTATCCCATTGTAGGGTGACAGAATGTAATACTGGATTTTCTGCAGATGGATCATCCAGTTGCCTGTTTGCCGACAACGCGGTCAGCAATTGCCTGGCAGAGGGATTCAGGGCAGACGGGTCACAGGGCATGGGGATCATAGGCAGCCGTGTCCAGTCCTGCCAAACGGGCATAGCCCTTCATAGCTGTCGGCTTTGCAGAATTCAAGGCTGCAGATCCGAAAAGAACATTGAGGAGGGCGTGGTCCTCAGCAAATCCAACAACTGCACCCTCATAAAAAACATTGCGTCTTCCAATGGCGATGGAATATCCCTCATGGGAAGCAACTCTTGTCTCCTGCAGGACAATAATGCGAGCGCAAACGATAATGACGGCATCTCACTCCAGCAGCTCTCCGATGCCGATCTCCTGAACAATACAGCTATTTCTAACAGTCAGGGAATCTTTGTCCAGTCATCTAATCGTCTGATCATCCGGGGTAATATCATGAGCGAAAACAGCCGTTTCGGGCTGCGCATGAGCAGCTCTGAAGGATGCAATGTCACTGATAACGACATTTACGAAAATCAGTTTGCAGGAGCTAATTTGGTGGACTGCACCAATAATCTGATCTACCATAATGTCTTTAGGGATAACAGCATCCAGAACGCTGCAGACAATGGACAGAATCAATGGGATGCTGGTGCTGATAGTGGCGGAAACTACTGGAGCGATTACAGGATATCAGGCAGTCTTACTGACAGCTCGTATCAGGTCGCCGGCGGCCTCGTCGATCGCTATCCTTTTCAGGCGCCGTGGGAGTGGCTGTAATGGATGAAAGAGATCTAGAGCTTCTCAAGGTCGCCCAGGATGGCATTTTGTTCACAGAGCGACCCTATCAGATTTTAGGGGAAATGGTTGGCATGAGCGAGCAGGAGGTCGTGGATCGTCTGAGGGCGCTTCAGGATGAGGGAATAATTCGGAGATTTGCGGCCACCATCGGCCACAGGGCTCTGGGAATTGTGGCCAACGCCATGATTGCCTGGAGGGCTCCTTCTGAGGATATAGAAAGGGTCGGCGAGCTTCTGGGAAGCGTTGACGAGGTAACTCACTGCTACGAGAGGGCCACAACCCCCGACTGGCCTTACAATCTTTACACTATGGTGCACTCCACAAGCAAAGAAGACTGCTTGGATAGAGCCCGTCGCTTCTCGCAGTTATCAGGCATAACTGAGTACCGTGTGCTTTTTAGCGAGTTTGAGTACAAGAAGACCTCCGCCAGGATCTGATCGAGTTGATATGGCTAATCATAGTGATAATGACCCGGGATCGCATAGGCCAATATTGCCGCTTTTCCTGGATTTGAGGACCAGGCTGGTTGTGATCTTCGGAGGTGGGTCGGTCGGCGAACGCAAGGCCGAGCTGTTCTCCCGTCACGGACCGG
Source organism: Methanothrix sp. (assembly GCA_028679775.1). Lineage (GTDB taxonomy): Archaea > Halobacteriota > Methanosarcinia > Methanotrichales > Methanotrichaceae > Methanothrix. Next base: position 8,895 of record JAJRAX010000286.1, read on the forward strand.
TTAGGGTTCTCTCTCGCGACTTCTCTCATGGCCTGTTGGATCTTGCGAAGGACCGGAAAAGACAGATAGAACTTTTGAAGTGCGATCTGTCCAATGGTTTTGATCAACACCTGCAGGATGCGTTCATAGTCATACCAGCAACCAACGACTCGATCCTGAATCGCGCCATAGAAACAGAAGCCCGCCGCCAGGGAATTCTCGTCAATAGCGTGGAGGGTGCGGGGGATGTGGTGGTCCCTTCTGTCCTGCAGAAGGGCTCGATCGCCATTGCCATCACTACCGAAAATCCGGGGTTGACCAAATACCTGCGCCTGCGGCTAGAGGATGAGCTGACTGAGAACCTCTCGGAGATGGCCCGGTTGCTCAGCCAGATCCGCAAGGAGAACAAAGAGCTAGTGCCTCTACAGAAGGATCGGGCTCGCATAATCTGGCAGATACTCAGAGACGAGGAGATCTGGAGGCTCTTGGATGTATCCTATGAAAAGGCCTATATGAGGGCCCGCTCACATGTTGACATTGATGAGCGAGATAGCCTCGATGCTGGTGACCCACCGCAAGGCCTCCATCGACGAGATTGAGCAGGCGTGGCATGGAGATGTACCGACGCTTCTCAAATGGGTGGCCTCACAGGATAGGGTAGAAGAGTGTGCTGTCCTCAAGACCTGCAACCGTGTCGAAATCTACATCGTTAGCACCCGTGGCGAGAAGGTTCTCTTCGACCTGGCTAAGAAAGCGCGCGTCTCCTCTCGCATAATCGACTTCCATGATCACGACGAATCCCTGCTTCACCTCCTGCGCCTGGCCTCCGGCCTCGAGTCCATGGTTATCGGCGAGGACCAGATACTCGGTCAGATGAAGGAGCTTGTGCAGATCGCTTTTCGGGCGGGAACGACCGGCTGGATGCTGGACACGGCCTTCAAGAAAGCCATTGCCGTGGGAAAACGGGTTAGAAAGGAGACCAGCATCAACGAGAGGTCCGTGTCGGTAGGCTCAGCAGCCGTTGATCTAGCTGAAGGGATCCTTGGAGACCTGACGGGAAAAAGCGTCCTGGTGATCGGGGCTGGAGAGACCGGGGAGCTGATATCCCGGGCTCTTTTGACCAAGGATCTCGGCTCGCTGACAGTCACCAACCGCACCTACAACTCTGCCCAGAGTCTGGCGGAATGCCTGGGTGCTCATGCCGTGCCCTTCGAGGAGATGAAGGATCGTCTCAAGACTGCCAATGTGGTCATCAGCGCCACCTCAGCCCCACATTATATCCTGCTCAAAGAAGACATCGCGAAGGCAATGGCAGGTCGGACGGACAAGCTGCTGATCATTGATATAGCCAATCCTAGAGACATAGATGAAGCCGCGTCTGAGGTCCCGGGAGTCGAGCTGCACAACATCGACAGCCTGAAGAATATCAGCAACGAGAACATGATGCAAAGGATGGTAGAGGCCAATCGAGTTGAGGCCATCATTGCCGAGGAGATGCAGCTTCTTGTTGCCAAATACAAGCGAAAGCAGGCGGAAGAGCTTTTGGCCCGGCTTTATTCCAAAGCCGAGATCATCAAGGATCAAGAGGTCAAGCGGGCCATGAATAAGCTATCCGCCAGGCATACTCTTGGCGAGGTCGAGCAGAAGGTGCTGCAAGACATGAGCCATTCCATTGTCAACAAGATATTCTCTGAACCCACCAAGGCCCTCAAGCAGGCTGCTGAAAGTGGGAACACCGATATCCTTAACGCAGTCTGTGAGTTGTTCTGTCTGGAGGAGATTAAATGAGGCGAATGAGGCGTCTGAGAGCCCCTAAAATCCGGGAGATGGTCGCTGAGACCCATCTCTCATGCAATGATCTGGTGCAGCCCATATTCGTTGATGAGAGAATAACTGCGCCGAAAGCCATTGAGTCCATGCCAGGCCAGTTCCGACAGAGCCTTGAGAGCCTGCCTGCGGAAGCCGGTGCCCTGGAGGATCTGGGTGTGCCAGCAGTGCTCCTTTTCGGCCTACCAGCCCAAAAAGATGAAGTCGGATCTGGCGCCTACGATCCCCACGGCATAATTCAGAAGGCAGTGGCCGCGATCAAGGAGACAACCAGCCTGATAGTGATAACCGATCTATGCCTTTGTGAGTATACCAGCCACGGCCACTGCGGCCTGATCAGAGGTGAGAAGGTCCTCAATGATGAGACGCTGCCACTACTTGGCGAGACGGCGGTGAGCCAGGCAGCAGCGGGCGCGGATATTGTTGCACCCAGCGGCATGATGGACCACATGGTCAGGGCGATACGAGCGTCACTGGACTTGGACGGATATGCCGATACACCCATCCTCTCCTATGCTGCCAAGTATGCATCTACCTTCTACGGGCCATTCCGTGAGGCGGCTGAGTCCGGGTATGCCTGGGGCGACAGGAAGGGGTATCAGATGAATCCTGCAAACTTTGCTGAGGCGCTTTGGGAGGTCCAGCTGGACATCGAAGAGGGTGCAGATATGGTCATGGTCAAGCCTGCCATGCCTTACCTGGATGTCTTGCGGGCTGTAAAGGATATGTTCGGCATGCCTACAGCTGCCTATCAGGTCTCCGGCGAATACACGATGATAACCGCGGCTGCCAGACAGGGATGGCTTGATGAGAACGCAGCATTCCTGGAATCCCTGACCTGCATCAGACGGGCCGGAGCTGACATGATCATCACCTACTGGGCAAAGGAATACGCTCGACTCGGCCTGTAATTTAACTCGTAGGATTGCGAAGGACAGGGCGGGAAGTCCCCGTCCTCTCGGCTGAGATGGGAGTTCACATGGTGAGCTCAATGGTTCTGCCCTGGGTTATGTCCTGCTCGCTCACATTCAGATCTATGGTCTTCAGCTCATCTTTGTTTCCGGAGAAGACCAGATACGGGGTGGTGGCATGGCATCCGTTTCCATTTTCTGTGGAGTAGGGCACTCGTATCTCGAAGGCACCGCTCTTGATCTGGGCCTCATTGACATAAATGAATGGCCTCCCCTGATTGGAAGTCATGTTCAGAAGGGCTCCTACCTTCTTGTCTGGGTCGGCCCGGACTCTTATCAATGCACCGGGAACATACTCGAAGATCTTGACCTCGCTTTTAGCCGGATTATCGCCCAGGAACGTCTTTGATTCATGGATCAGCCGGAAGTGGCTCGTGCCAGCTCCATCAAATAGATAGAGCCTCGCCAGTGTGGTATTGAACAGTCTCACCTGTGGTATGATGGTGTATGTAGTGCCATCGTCTTCAGCTCTCATGTAGCTGCTGATATCCTCATTTGCCCAGGCGGTGACTGCAGCAAGTTTGCCGTAGATCAGGCTGTAATCAGTAAGGATGTACCTGGATTTCCTGGCGTCAAGTATGGCTGCTGCCTCTTCTTCGCTCTCTGATAGGTAGAATTTGGCCGCATCCTCCCAACCGACCTGGAAGTTGTTGGCGACAACAGGTCTTTCGGCCAGGTAGAGCACCCAGTTGCCGTAGTCCCACCAGCTCATGACGCCGTACTCCGGACTTTCCTGGGGCGAATCAAAGAAACTGGTGGCGTTGCTGTTCTCGTTCAACCAGGCTAAAGACTCCTCCCAGTCTCCAGCGGCTGTTGGAAGCGCGCTCTGGGAAAAGTAGATGGTATTCCAGGCAGTAGGCAGGACTAGCAGCAACAGCAAAACGGCAGGCAACATATTGGAATGTCTTGCAGACTCTGCGCAGGCAGCATCTGGCGCATCATCCCGATGCCTTTTGCCTATTGCCTCCTGCAGATAGACAAACAGAATGCTAATCATCAAACCCATTGAAACTGTGGAGATGTAAAGGAACCTGGACTGCCCAAAGGTGAGCGCGATTGTGACCATCGCCCAGACCAATAGCATAATCTGGCCCTGTCTTATGGCACCGGTGCTTCTTCGGATGAAATTGATGGCTGCGGCAATGCCGGCTAAAGAGAGCAGAATATTCAAGCCGAGAGCAGAGGACGCTACCTCTGTGAATGTTTCATAATCGTAGATGAGCGGCTCAGCCTCGCCGATCTTTCCAATCATCTCTCCGCCCCAGATGTACTCCATTCCGGTCTCTATCATTGCACCTAAGCCGAATAACCCGCCGGAAAGCTTTGTTGTCAAGGCGAATAATACACCTAAAATCAGTAAGCTCAGTGGAAATGCCTTCCAGGTTATCCCTCTCTTCATGATAATCATGGCTATGGCAAACATAACGCCAATAGCGACAATCATCGCTCCGGTTCCCTGGAAGGATGCACGGAGCCAGTCGGTATTTGCAAATGGTATAAGCAGGACAAATGCTATCACATAGGCAACAAGCAGCAATGTTGCAGTCTCTTTGCTAGATTTTCCTGCTCTTGTGTCCAATGTCATCTGGACTGCTGCATAAAGCGTGAATATTGCCAGGTAGATATCTGCTCCCTGCCATGTATATGCCAAGGCGGCCATGGCCACCCCTGCGGCAGAGGCAAAGAGGATTTTTTTCTCGCTTCTGCGGATAGCTAGGATTAGGAAGAGGAGTATGATGAGGGAGAGCAGAACCTCCAGGCAGTGGTGGTCCAGGGCGGCAAACATGGTATAGAGTAGAAAGTCTGGTGCCAGGGCAGTCATAAACGCTGCCAGAAGCGCTGTTTTATGGTCGAATAGCTCCCTGACAATATAGTAGACTGCCACAATCGCTATGATGCCGATGATTATTGGAACAAAGGATGCCGCAATCTCAACCCCCGTTTTGCTGTGTTGGCCGAGTGCAACACACAGCGCTGCTGAGATCTGATCAAAGAGCGGAGGCCAGGTTATTTCAAACCCATGTGGATAATTCAGGTAACTGTCAAACCATAGAGTATTTGGAAAATGCTGTGCCGAAAACAGGATCCGCCTCATATGGTAATACTCATCGTAACCCGGAAGAATAATGCCGTTTTCGGAAAATGAGTTCCTCCCTGCAAACAACCTCAGCAGGAGACCAAGAATTACAACTGCAAAAAGCTCTGCGGGCTCGCTCCTCTTCCCTCGATCCATGTGGATCGATGATTGTGCTGAATATAAAAGTTTTTTGTAGCAATAATATTTAATTATCAATATCCTCTTGCCATATCTGGTCGCTATGCTGGCTGTCATCAATGTCCTGGCTGTCAAAAATCATCAGCTCGTAGACGACTGCATCCTCACTAACCTCTGCTCTAATTCCGTAGCTCTCCTCGATCTCCTCGAATATTTCTTCCTGCATATCCAGGCCGTGTTCCAGCTCGTAGCCTTCTATGTCCTCTAGAGAGAATCCATGGTCCGATACAACACCGGCCTTGATCTCTTCTAATAAATCCAGTTGCTCGATAGCGGCCAAGCTGATTATGAAGCCATCAATCTCATCTTCGACAGAGTCAATATTGAGCTTGAACTCCCAAGGATCTTCTGCAACCGTTAGCTCTCTCTTGATCTTCAGCTCCTCAATTACGGCTGGGGTGATCTGCAGATCTTGCCCCGCCTGATGCATGGCGGCAAAAAGGGGGTCGTGGGCCAGCGAAATCTCATCGATGATCTCCTTCCAGATATCGTAGGTCAAACCGAACACGAGGAAATCTCCTTTTGATGTTGGATTATTATAACGTGGGGGTAAAGGGGTAGAGAAGACCCATCTCCTTCAGGGGCATGGGAGGAAGTCACATCCGCTCGTATAGCTTCCAATAACTGGCAATCAATGATTTTCAAGGGTATTCAACCTTTTGAGATCTGAGACGAATCCTTCCATGAGATTTCTGTTTCTCAAGACAGCCGCTGGATGATATGTAACCAAAAAGCGGTCCTGCAATATCCGGCCGCGAAGTGCTGCTATGCCTTGCATGCCAAGGACAGCTTGTGCCGCAGTGTTTCCCATCAGGCAGATGATTTCAGGATTCACGATATCGATCTGAGCCTGCAAATAATGGCTACATGACGCGATCTCAAGCTTCTTCGGCTTTCTGTTTTCTGGAGGTCGGCATTTGATGACGCTGGTTATAAATGTCTCCGCCCTCACGAGCCCTGCCTGCTCAATAGCTCCATCCAACAGCCTTCCAGCCCGGCCCACAAAGGGCTTGCCCGTCATGTCCTCTTCTCTACCAGGTGCTTCACCCACCAGCATAATCCTGGCAGGTGCGGGACCTAGGCCAGGCACAGCACAATTTCTGTTCTGGCATAATGGACACAAGCGGCAAGCATGGATTTGCAGGTCGATAGCGGCGAGGTCATCCTGGTTCATGAGGATATGTCATCCTCTTAGTCATTGATAATCTTTATTTCGGGAAAACGAAAGGTTCTTATCTGCTAAAAAACCTGTAGCCACAAGAGGAGGGCATGAGATGCAGTTTGCAGAGTGGACTTATCCCTTGAGGAAGTTTGACGACATCTATTACACCATTGAGAGGATCGTTTACGGAAGGGGTGAGCTGAAGGGCTTTACCACAGAGGATATCTATAATAACCTGAGAGATAAGCGCTTTTTCCTGGATGCTCAGGATCTGCACCGATATTTGCTGGACAATGGTTCAAAATATAAAATAAGAAAGATCGATGGAGTCTGGGAGCGCTATTATTAGCTGATATTTTCAGCCGCTAGCGCTTTATCGAACCTTTTTCCGCAAAGTAAATATTCCGTTCGTCGGTTCCCAGCTCAACGAATCTGCCGGTGGCAAGAATGCTATGGCTATGTTTGAGCGTGGCTACTCTTACTCCTGGTGACACAACCGATTCAGGGGGGAGTGTCACATTCTCGCCTATGACGGCTATTAGTTCCGTGTCTATGCCGTTAGCACCCAAGACACTATGCTCTTCTATGATGGTGTGTCTGCCTACAATGCTCTTCTTGATGCTCACCATATGCTGGATACAGGCAAAGCTCATGATCATGCTATCTTTGATATCTACATTGCGTTCGATGAGGCTGGTGTGTCCAATGTGCGAGTTCTCGATGGTCACCCCCCTCTCGATGCTGCAGTTTCTGCCTATGGAGACGTTGCCTGTGAGCTGAATATCGCCGGACTCCAGCAGCGGTTTGATCTTTGCAAGGGTACTAGGATGGATCCACTGATTGGGCTTATAGTGGTACTTGCGGTCGAAGTGTCGGACGGCACCGGAGAGGCAGTCCATGGTTGCCTGGTGCAGTCGCTCTGGAGTTCCTATATCTATCCAGTAGCCTTTGATAGGATAGCCGTAGACCGGGTAGCCATTTTCCGTCAGATACGGTATCAGGTCGCCGCCTATGTCGCGGGCGCGGTCGCCCATCTCCGCCAGGACATCGCGAATCTTGGAGGAGAACAGATAGAATGCGGTATTGATCATGCGGCTGGGCTCGCTGCCGGGTTTCGGTTTTTCTACAAATCCCCGGATGCGCATGTCCTCGTCCAAGCGGGCCACGCCGTACTGGGATATGTTCTCCCCTGGCCCCAGTTCTTTTAGGGCTACTGTGAGCAGGGGGTGGTGCTGTCTGTGGAAGTCGACAAAGCTCTTAAGATCGATATCGATGAGGTTGTCGCCTGAGACTACCAACAGGTCATCATCGATGCCAAAATAGTTCATACAGTAGCGCAGGGAATCGGCGCTGCCCTTGTCATCGTAGAGGGGCTGATAGCTGAAGTCCTGGTGGTCGGCGATCCCCAGACGCTTAAAAAAGCCCTCTCCTGCCTTGAAGTAATTGCTCAGGTTAAGAGTATTGCTAGCTCCTTTGCTTCCAAGGATAAATCTTCTGCAGCCCTGACTGGCCAGAACCCGAAATAGGTTGGAGATGATGGCGGTATCGCATAGTTCCACCAGCGGCTTGGGCTGATCTAAAGTTAGTGGGTAAAGGCGAGTTCCTGAGCCACCGACAGTGGCTATGACCTGGGGAAACATGGCGGTTTGGTTGACTTACCTAAATATTAAGTCTGTCGCTTAATCTTCATTCTGTCCCGGTGCTCAGTAGCCGCGCACGATCTTTATAATGATACGGGCGATCATGAAGGCTAGCAAGAAGAGGATGGCGTAGAAGGCAATGCTCATTATGTCCATGTGATGTTGCTGGGAGTTTATAGTTTATAGATTTGACTGCGAGCCAAATGCGTCTTCAGAATGCAATTGTGCAAAGTCCCGGTGCCGAACCATTGGGGGTGAGCTTGCAGATCTTCTCGCCGATGCCTACCTCTACGTAGCTGCCTCTTGGCTTGGCATCGAAATCATGGGTTGCCAGGTAGAAGGCCAGGTCGTCTGCATCCATGTGGGGGTCATCGAATGATGAGATTGCGGACTTCAAGTCAGTGAGGGGGTCCTTCGAGGCACTGACAGCCGGAGCCGCGAGCATGATTAGAATCAGGGCAATGCATATTGTGCAGATTTCCTTCCGGGCCATACTACCACATAACCTTTAAAGAATCATATAGACGATTGCGTACAAATTGGGTTTATATTGAGCATAAACTGTACAGTAACAGCCATCTATTCAAAAAGTTGTCTTCGTTCTATTGATACCGATCTCTTACCTGATCTTACCTTTTACCCGTTCTACATCAATTCCCGCCTGCTCTAAGAAGTCCAGGGCGGTCCCGTCCGGGTAACTCTGCTGGTAGACCACTTTCATC
>JAJRAX010000287.1 GCA_028679775.1 Methanothrix sp.
CCAGAGCTTGCCGAGCTTGAAAAATGTGATGCGCTTGCGCCTTGGAATTACATCAAATGTGTTTGCCTGCATATTAATCACCACGCTTTTGGTTATATACTTACGACTTGGCACCAATTGACTCTATAATTGGATTTCAAATACTTTTAAATATAACATGTGGTATACGAAGTATACATGGGCGAGGGGAAAATCACCGTAAGTGCCAGAGTTGACCCTGAACTCCTAACGTGGGTTGACGATCAGGTCGATAAACAACGATTCAGAACTAGATCCCACGCTCTCGAATACGCATTGCGCGTTCTCAGGCAATCTGAAAACATGAAAGAAACGACTGCTTAAAGGAAATAAAAGAACTGGTTCCAGCCAGGGTGTTCCCGCACCCTGACAGGAGAAACTCCGCTTGCAAGGAGATTGCGTATGGATAAAGTAGCCTTAGCTAAGATAAATAGCTTTGCGTCCACAGCGACGCTAGCCGATAATGTACCGCGTGACGATCCTATTCTTGAAATCCCACTTTCGGAGCTGCAGCATCTTCTCAGTGAGATAGCCATCACCCACAACCAGCTCGCCGAAATCGTGAGGGATAGCGGCATTCTCAGAGGGAGAGAGCTTGCCAGGCTCACAGAAAGCCATAATACGGCTCTGAAAGCGGAGAGATCGCCACTCGTGAAGCTGATTATGCTCAATGCCTACATCCGCCAGTTCCTAACCAAGGTTCGCGATGCACTGAAAAGCCGGCCTGCAGAAGGCTCAAGGGTTGTCCAGGTCCTCAGCAAAATTCAGGCCAGGGCAATCCAGATTGTAGAATACATCAAGACCACAATCCAAGATGATCCTAAAAGAAAGGAGATCGCCCTAGACTCCCAACAGGCCAGGATACTATTCTCAGGTGCCGGTGGTGAGCCTGTGAGCCGCAAGGAGACCATTAGAGCCATGAAGAGAGCCGAATACCTTTGGCCTGCTCTGAAGTGTGGCCACAGGCCTAGTGATGGCCGTCAAACCACAAGGTTAACCGCGAAGGTGGATGAGATGCAGGATTCTCCAATAATCGGCTATCGTGACCTTTGGCAACGGTCCGGAAAGGATGTAAGCCTACGCTTATAAGCTCACCTAGTTAATATTGTCGAATAAAATACAATTAAATTCCATAAATCCGAAAAGGATAATAATCGTTTGATGCTTGCTTTAGTATTGATGATATCGCTGTTTCGGTTCGTGTTTCTATATAATAGTACTCGAATATTATTTCTTTGGCTTGATAGATATATTCTTTGGATCGTTGCCAAGTGAAACGATTGGTAAGGTCACATCATTGGCTTCCATCTTGGGTAATGGGGACGCTACTATTTGACAGCAATCAACTACATCAAAAAAGTAGTTGTTTAGGTTGGGTTCTTGATTTGAAATCATATCCTTAAATTCCTACGCCAATATTCAAGAGAGATTGATAAAGAGCAATAAGTATGCAAGGCATGATTTTTTGAAAGCGATTTCATCGAAGGGAAGTTCAATATTACAACGTTGGGCGGTCTCGTTGGCGTGTTCATCGCGCCCGATTCGCTGTTGACCATGAATATAGAGCTTTATCCGCAATTTTGTGAGATCTTGCCTATTCTTTTTCAAGCGTTCCATTTTTCTTTTTATACTGGTATCATCCTTACTCTTGCGAAGTGTATCTGCTAAATGCATTGCACCAGGACAGTTTTTGTTAAATACAAGCCCATAATCCGATGATAGATTCATAATCGGGTGTGCTCTGCATGTAGTTGGCCTATACTCATAGATACTGCAGATTTTCCTGCCGGCGTCATAGAATATGCATTGATTATTCGGCTCTATGTTCTTTAGCATTCGTACGCCTGACCTCTTCTGTGGATCATCGTCTGTATAGACGTGTTGTGCCTCTTCTTGCGTAATTCCCTTTCCAATCGCTATTCTTTCGATGTCTTGATCTTCGACCGCGATATACTCTTCACCTTGGCAACACTGACCACATTTAGCGCATTCAAAAAGAACATCGGCTGCAGAGCATTCTAAAAAATCCTTAACTTCTACTGATTGAAGCCAATTCAAGAATTCGTCCATATTTGACAACTACCTAGACTTATACTGCTCCTATCTAGCTACCTTGAATCTTCCATGATTATATTTCTCAGTTTCATTTCCAGAACCGCCACCAGTGCTTAGCTTTCGCTTCTTCCTGGCTCGGAGGCAGCGCCGGCGTGATCTTCTCCGAGAGTTGGCTTAGATGGCCACGCAAAAAGTTGATCTCATCATCTTTCAGCCGAAGGGTCTCCTTGAAGTGCTCCAAGTCGCGACGTAAGACCGCGGCCTCTTCTGATGCTTGATCTCTCTCGGATCTAGTCTTCTCTACCTCTGATCTTAGCTGATCTTCTCGCGATCTCGCGGCCTCTAAATCGCGTTTGTGCTGGTTAAGCTCGCTCTTTACCTGGTTGGCTTCCTTCCATCTCTGATCTGCATCGGATCTAGCTTGATCGCGGTCTTTTATAGCCTGATCCAGATCAGATCTATCTTGATGTAGGTAAAGATCAATAGCTTCTAACACTAATTGCTTCTTTGTGATCCCCTTCTCGATCGCGGCTCGATCTATCTCAGATACGGTAAGATCGTCTGGTTCAGCATAGATCCTCAAGAAAGATCCCCTCAGATCTGTAGGATAATGAGCTGATCGGATAAAGATCTATCTAGGGGTTGCTGTGGCGATGAGTGCTTGATCTTTGTGATCTTCTGGTGATCTGGCAATCTTTGGAAGGCGCTAAATAACAGGGATATCGTTGAACATCAAGCATTCAGCAATTTTTGCATTGACCTTTCGTTTAAGATCGCTGTCGGCTGATCCTATTATGCCTTCACTTTTCATCTTATCAATAATCATGATTTTATCAATTGAGAGAACAGAAGGCTCTTTCAGTCCGGCATTTGTATAGGAAGGCGTGCCGGGTAAGATGAGTAAGTCAGAAGGTAATGGTTTTGCAGGAATCTGGCCGGATATATATGCCACAGTTACATCCAAATATCCTTCATAGAGGACCAATGCTGGCCTCAGCTTTTCATCACTGAAATCTGTATACGGGAACCAAGCTAAAATAATACTTCCTTTGGGTGTCTTTGGTGGTTCTCCTGACATGGCAAGGCTGCTCTTATCTGAACCTAACTTTTAGGTCAGCTATCGTATAGATATCAGCTTCCTTCTCAATAATCGGCGCTAAGGTTAGCTGAGAGGCCCGCATAAGCCCTCTTGTAATTGCCCTAGCTTCTTCCTCAAAAGAGATTTCGGGCGAAGCTGACAGGCTAGATGTTCTAACTCCCTGGCCTTCAGTGACCACGAAATTCTCTCCTTTTATGGGCATCATAAGGGTTTCCTCATCAAAATTATCCGAGCACGCCATGCAGAAGGCCTCCCTACTCGGGGGCAATTGTGGCTGTATTGCTATAAATAAAGCGCGGGACGAAGTTATATTCCTGACGCTTCAAAAATTTGTTGATGTTCTTCCATCTCTCAGAGCTTTAAATTGGTCCTGTATAGCCCTGGCCACCAACCGCCTGTTCGGTCGGTAGTTCACAGGATTGCACCGGTGTAGCATCCTTCTTTATGGCGATTGTTACCGCTCTATAGCTCTCTAAGCCATCTGACTATTCGGCCTTTATGTCGTCGGGCACTTTGACCACAGAACGATAGGCTCTTGCAATTGGCATTGAGAAGAGAGATGGATTGCAACGGCACTAACGAGCGTGGTATCGTTGTAAAGTTGCCTTCCCACAGAATGGGCACCGTAGCGGGAAGCTCTTTGCTCCAAACGGCTCAAATTTTACGCCACATGCCGCGCATTCGTAAATACCATCATAAAGAGAGCACATTGATGGCTTTTTCGCATTTGGGACTGCTATCTGGTCCAAATCAAATGGCTTAACCATACTGCTAATAAGTTTAGCCGATAACTTCCTCCCCTCGTTGATTAGCTCAAATTTAGATCTGCCGATGCACCATATCAAACCCCGATCTGAAAGACGTTTGAGCGATTTTCTTATGGCTATATATGCACTGATGTACTGCTTTGACCCTATCTCTTTCTTGTTGAAATGCCCATTAGGACTTTGCTTCCAGCCATAGTACTTGGTGACAACGTCCTTAACGTAGATTTGCCCATGTTCATCTACTGGCATGGTGAGCATGGTTTTTTGAAGTTCACTTAATCCTCTTCCCATGCTGCAATAGTTTAGCCATTAGGATATATCAATCTATCGGCTAAACTAACGTAACTGCAAAATAGTTCTAGTACATTATCCCCAATTCCGGCCAAAATGTAATAGAACCAAATCGCAGGTTGCACGCACTACCTCATCAGTCCTTCATGGCCTACCTCAAAATGGCCCAAATCATCTTCTGGCAAACAAGCCATTCCACACTTTATAGGCATGAATCAAATTTCTCTCTGCTATTGGTCTGATCGATATGCAGCGACACAATTTTGTAAGGGCATTTATCGGAGCGCACACCCATGATTATCGAGGTAGAAAGGTATTTATAAAAATATTCGTTGGCCGTATGCCTGAAAAGAGAGCCAAAAAAGAGAGATGATAGATTGCAGGTTGCACACACTCAGACGAGCACCACGCCGG
>JAJRAX010000288.1 GCA_028679775.1 Methanothrix sp.
CCCGAATCGCAGATCCTTTGACTACTATGAGCCCGCCGTTTTCCCGAATGCCGCAGAAGTTCTCTACATTTCCGGCGACGACGATCTGGCCTCCAACCAGCCCTCCACCGAGCTGACTTCTCGCGTTTCCATCGATCTTGATCTGACCGCCAGTCATGCCCCGCCAGCTTCCCCGGTATGAGCAGCCCACGTGGTCTCCGCAGTTGCCGCCTATGTGCAAAAGACCGCCTTTCATCTCTCGGCCCGACCAGGACCCGGCGTCCCCATGCACAAAGATGCTTCCTCCCACCATCTCGGCTCCTAGGTGCATGCCAGCCGATCCGGAGATTTCAATGCTTCCTGCCTTCATGGCCTGGCCGATGCGCTTGACTCTGGAGACATCACCTTCGATGAAAATTTTGGTCTCTTCTGGTGTCGCCGATCCTGCTGATCCGTTCACATCCACATCGAAAAATTCTGCCAGAAGAATCTGTGCCGCGCCCTGCCAGATGATGAGCCCCTCGATCTCCTCCTTATTTTTTCCTGCAAATGCTTCCGGATTGATAACCTCAGCCTCGATCATTATGCCAATCTTGCCCTTGGTCAATAGATGAATCTCAGCCATTGTCATCACCTCCCCACCAGGGCCTCAAGAGGCCTGTTAACCTGGATGGCCACAGGATTTTTCAGATACTTGTCAGGCACAGGATAGTTAGCAAATCCGACTGTGTAGTACTTGAACCAGTCCTTTACATCCCGGAGCATATCCTTTTCCAGCTCATCTTCAACATAAGGCCGGCAGTAGAATCTCCTGCCATCCGGCACGGAAACGATCTCGCCCTTTTTGGCCACGACCCGACCGTCCTTGATTGTGTAGTCCGGGCGGGACAGCTTTGCCGTCAGGGCTTTCGTTTCATTGAGGTCGAGCTTTGTCGGATCGATGTCGTAGATGGTCACGTCTCCATCTGCTCCCACTCCCAGGTGGCCCTTCCTGTAGGCCATGCCTATGGTCCTGGCAGGGTTGGCGCGGGTGACCATGGCCACCTCGTAGAGGGACAGCTCCCTGTCCACTCCACCCAGAGTTGATTTATCGTAAGCCCACTTATGGCATTCCTTGGCAGTGTCGTCTCTGGCCTTCTTGGACATGAGCCAGGTTAGAAGCTGCGGGTACTGAGTGAATATGCCGCCGTTGGGGTGATCGGTGGTCATGATGGTCTTCCAGGGATCATCGATCAGCAGCATGACCTCGAGGCCGATGGCCCACTGAACGCTGTGAACCGGGCTGCTCTTCATGTAGACCAACGATAGAACGCCTGAGCCGCATTCCAGCTCGACATCGGTGTTGGACCATTTCTGGCCAGTGAGCATGTAGAGATCATGCTGAGCCGGAGCGTCTCCGGTCATTGTAGTGGCCGGCCCGAATGGCACGGATCCGCTGTCTATAACCACATCATCGACCTGGTTGATGTACTTGGCCAGGTCAGGTGCACCTGAACAGAAGTCCCTCCAGGACGTGCCTCCGTAGGCGCTGAACTGGGCATGAGCCAGGTAAACGGTCTGCTTTCTTTTCGCGTTCTCTTTGGTCTCTGCCCACAAGAGATCGGACTTATTCTTGGCCCCGATGCCAGATGGGATCATGAGCGAGTCCCTGGTAATCGCCCAGTTGCCGGGATGACCCAGATTGTTGGCATGCAGATGAAGAGACATGGGCAGCCCCAGCATCTCATTGACCTCTGCGAGTCCCCGAATTATCTCACGGGGTGTGACCTCAAAATGGATGTTGGACTCGTCAAGGGCCCCGATGTTTTTAGCCCAGCCCCAGTTCTCGACTCCGGCAGGGTTCACGCATTTGATGCCGTAGGCTTTGTGGGTTCTCAGCATCCAGGCAACATATGCTGCGGCGCGATCTAGGTCTCCCTCTTTGAGGTAGCGCATGATGAACCAGTTGTTGCCGAAGACCATGTAGGCGCCCATATCCAGGATAGGAGTAGAGCGCATCTCCTCGTGGGTGTGTCGGGCCTCAAGAGCCGGCATCGCTGCCTCGAAGACAGTCGTGTATCCCATAGCTGCATAGTCGTATCCCTGCTTGTAAACAGATGGGACCGTATAACCACTGCCGCAGTGGGTGATGGCTGTCTTGGCTTGCGTCGATTTGTAGTGATCCTCAGGGCGCATGAGCCGTCCGGCATTGACCTTTGCGCCGGCCACATGAGAATGTGAGTCCACGCCTCCCGGCATGACTGTCTTTCCGAGAGCGTCTATGATCAAAGCGTCCCTCTCTTCGGCGCTGGTTAGGCCAGTGACCACCTTTCCATCTCGGATGAAAATGTCGAGCACATCGCCGTTAATTCCATTGAGAGGATCGAAAACGTAACCGTTTCTGATAATTGTAGTACCATTAGTATTACCAGTAGCAGCAGCCATTCTAGGCCACCTCCCTTCGTTCGAGCCAAATGGCCTCCACCGGGCAGATCATGCTACATGTAGCACAGGAGCCGCAGACCTCCTGGTTTACCACTCTCACGGTGCCGTTTAAAACCTCAAGGAGCGGTTTTTCGTCCAGCTCGTTCAAGTGGCCGGCAGCCAGATAGGGATCGAAATGAGCATTAACCGGACAGGCTATTACGCAGTTGCCGCAGCCGAGGCACGCTTCCTCGTCGGTCTTGAGGATCGAGGTCAGTGTAGGTCTGGCTGCGGGAGCCGCCAGTTTCTTCTCCAGAGCCTTCTTGGCCTTAATCTCAGGGATGATTTCTTTCTTTGAGACTGTGATAGCTTTTACCGGGCAGGCCAACTCGCATGCTCCGCAGTAGATGCAGGCATCTTTTCTGTGGGTCACCTTCTCGACGATCTCCCCGGGCTTGCCCTCTTTATTGAATAGTGCATTGGCAGGACATGTGTGAATACAGGTCCGGCAGGCCTGGCAGATTTTGTCGTCCAGATAGAACTCACCGGCGAACGGCTTTTGAAATACTATGGCCCCAGTCGGGCAGATCTGGGCACACCAACCGCAGTGGACGCATCGGTTCAGGTCTATGATCGTCTTTCCCTCAACCCGGAGGCTCGCGTCTTCCGCCAGATGAAGATCTTTAATCTCAATGCAAGACTGCGGGCAAACCTCAGCGCATAGCCCGCAATGAACGCACTTATCGTTTACGGAGGTAGCCTTCAGAGCCACGCTCAGGTAGGATTCATCCTTCTCCGGCTTGCCTGCCGTTCGTAGCTCTAATGCCCCGGTTGGGCAGATGCGAGCACATAAAGCACATAAAACGCAAGCTCCACTTCTTTTCTTCTCAATGAAGTCCTTGTCAATCAGCCCTCGGGCCACGGCTCCTACCGAGCCTATGATCAGTTCACCTTTGGGGCAGATTGCAACGCATGATCCACAGCCGATGCATTTATCCGGCAGATAGACATGCTGTTTGTCTTCTCGGGATTCCAGCAATACCTCTCTCATCAGACACCCTGCCTGAAGCTGTGAGTTGGAGGGAATGAGATAAAGAGGTTTTGCATGGGTGCGGCAAGCGGCTACAACTGCGTTCTCTCCTGTGAGATGGCCGATATCTATGCTCAGAGAAAATCCGAAAGGTGGGCGTTGGCAACTTGCAGATACATGTCTCTTGGCAACAGATCTCGGCTGACGGCATTAAGCGTATCTGCAGAGATCTTGCCAGTCGTCGCCAACTGCCGCCCGGCCTCTTTGGCAGCATCCAAAACATCTTTTATGGGCATGCCCATATCCAGCATGGATCTTAAGGCCTCACCATGAGGTCTGAGGAGCGCACCGGCAAATTCTGCGTTGGCATTCTTACAGTAGGCCTGAATATGCATGATAAGAGGATCGAAGTTGTCTCTTTCCCAGAAACCGCAATTGGAAACCAGCACGATCTTGCTCTTCTTTACATTTTTTTGCAGCGGATGCCTGGTATGGTTATCTCTGATCTCAAGGACAGGCATAATCTGGGTTACAGTTCGGTCCATCAGAGTCTTCATGGGGCCTGTGACTCCGTCGCAGTAAACCGGAGATGCCAATATGAGAATATCCGCATCTCTGATTTTAGGGTCAAGCCAGGCCATATCATCCTCCTGTCCGCATCTGCCGCCGGGCTTTGACCAGCAACTGAAGTCTCCTTTGCATGGATTTATCAACAGGTCGGAAGTGTAATACAGTTCGACATCGACTCCGGCTTCTCTTAATCCCTCCAGGAAAGGATTGAGGATAAGCGATGTATTTCCCTTATCCTTCCTGGGACTGGAGTTAATGGCAAGGGCTTTCATGACTA
>JAJRAX010000289.1 GCA_028679775.1 Methanothrix sp.
ATCTCAATTGGAAACTCCAGGCCAGCCATATTTCTGGTATACTCCATGTGCCCTGTTGAGTAGACGCGCTTATTCTTGATGGCCTTGATGCTCTGCAAAGCTTTGTAGTCCTCATTCTCATACAGGTCTGACGGCTTCCACCTGGCTCCCCGAACCAGGATGATCACATCGGGATCCAATGCGATGAGCTGCTCCGCAGACATCACAGCCCTGGCCTCTCCAGTATAGGCATTCTTTATGCCGGTGATCCCAGGATAGAGTGTAGCGCAGTCGTAATCGGGTAGGACTGTTGCCAGCTTGCCCTTTGCGATATCGGCGCTCCCGCTGAGGGCAGCCACCAGGACGGTGGGCTTCTTATCCTCTGCGATCCCTTCTGTCCTTTGACTTGCCAGATTCACTTCATCCTTGAGAAAATCGGTCAGTTCTCCTGCTTTGTCCTGCTTGTCGAAGATCTTTCCCATCAGCTCGATCTCGGAATAGACCGAATCAGGAGATGGCGGGCTGTTGCATGCAGCATTCTTTATTATTACCAGAGGAAAGCTCTTGTTGAAGAGCAGCAACTGATCTATGAGCTTTTTGTAGCCCAAGGTGGAGCCTCCCTGGCCTGCGCAATCCTTCTCAAGTATTATCAGATCCGGATTGAGGGCCACAGCCGCCTCCACATTGAGATTCGGTCCCCTGCCAAGGTCGGTCTTGTCCTTGAGTCCTGGAATGAGAAATGTGGCCGTAGTCTCATTTCCGGGACCCGTAACGGACGTGCCGCTGACCGAAGCTCCGCCTGTGCCGATGATCCGGTCTCCTACACCAAATGCAGCCATAACGCACGGCGTCATGCCATAGCCAGCAGTCACCACTCTCTCCAGTGGCTCGGATACGGTCACTGTCCGGCCATCCATATCGGTAATCGTCCTCTCAGCGCACATTGCGGGCATCAATCCCACGCAGAGGATCGAGGCCAACAACAACAGGGCAGCGACGCCCGTCGTCTTGTGTCCAATATTCGGTTTCATCCTTCACACCAAATTATATCTCTATACGCATAGGTGCTATTTGGTGCCATTAGTAGTTCAGTTGTACAAAAACGTTTGCATCAGATCGGAAAAGCAAAGAGATAAACAATCAGTCCGCGGCACCCGCAAGCAGGCGCATCACGAGCGCGCCCGGGCCCCGGTTCGGGACGCCTGCACCAGCCCACACGTGCGCTGCAATCGTGCGAGAGGGCCACTAGAGGCGCAGCAGTGTGCCCAGCAATTAAGGCAGAATGGCAATGATCGAGGGCAGCGGACACGAATAGCTGAGATTGCGCAAGCCGACTGACAAAAAAACCTTACAAATAGGTAAAGGACCTCCGAACATGCCGGAGCTCCTTTAAGTTTTGGTCGGTCGTTTAATCTTCTATCCGGCACTCCTCAAATGGATCTAGAGCATCATATGCCCCAAACTGGAAATTCTTGACTCTACTGCTCACTAGTGCATACTCTTTGGGGTAAACCAGTGGTATAACTGCGGCTTCGTTATATAATATTTGGCATGCCTGGCAAATAAGATCCTCTCGCGTCTCCTCACTATCAGCCGATTCAGCATTCTTGATAAGTGCGTCGAGCGTTCTATTTTCATTCAGGTATGCACGCTCAGTATCATTTCCTGTGCAGAAATCACTGACCAACGACTGTGTAACAGAGGTGCTTCTTGGATAGCTCCACCAGAACCTCAGGTCGAAATCACCTTTTTTAATTGCTTCCTGTCGAGAGCCCGATTCCATACTTTGAATCTGAACATCAATTCCAATCATCTTCAGCTGAGATTGTATAATCAATGCAGAGTCCTTTTGCCAATTGCAGTCGGAATTATCATCGGAACAGACAATGAACTGCAGCCTAAGTGGTTTGCCATTCTTGTCGAGAACGCCGTCGGCATCAGTATCCTTCCATCCAGATTCTGCAAGTAATTTCCTAGCCATTTCTATGTTGTAGTCATAGCCTTTATGGCAGCAATCGGCTACTCCGGGAAGAAGGGGTGATAAATACATAGAATCAGTGGCAGCAACTGCATAGCCATTAAATGCGCCTTCCACTATCTCATTTCTGTCCAGGACGTAGTTCAACGCTTTTCTCAGCTTCAATCCATCTGTGCCATTGAATGGCTCCTTCCACCAGGCGGTAACCAATAAGTTCATTCTTGTATTCTGCCTGGCAACTATGGATACCTTTGAATTGCTCTCCAGGCTGGGAAGAGAATCCCATGAAGGATTCCAATATCGAGATATATAGTCTATCTTGCCCTTTTCCAATGCTGCGACTCTTGTCTGAGGATCAGAGATCACTGTGAAAACAATTTTATCAACGGTAGGCTTATGGAAATTCAATTCATCATACCATGAATTCCTTTTCACAAGGACAAGCTTCTGCTTTTGTATCGACTCATTTTCGTCGACATAGTATGGGCCAAGGCCGTTGTATTTTCTATCTTCCTTTAAGGTTCCCCTGATATCCCATTCGGGCAGAACGTCCCACGGGCTTATAAAAAATCCAAAACCGGGAGCGGCACAAAGCCCTTTGAGCGCATCAAGTCCGCCTTTTTTGAAGTGGACCCTAATGGTATTCTCATCAACGATCTCTGTCGACTCGTAGTCTTTAACCGCTGCAGCCCAGCTGAATTTCTCCTTCCATCCATAGGTTAGAATTCGATCCAAATTGAACATAACTACAGAAGCATTTAGCGGTTTTCCATCTGCAAACTTGACTTCTTTTCGCAGATGGAATGTGATAGTCCTATAATCGCCCGATATCTCATAAGATTCAGCCAGCCATGGGATGACACTTCCATTGCCGTCCAAAGTAACTAATGGTGCAAAATGAGTGCGTTTGTGCTGCGCCATTAGAACACCACCGCGGTCTGGAAAATCTTTTTCCGAAAGGGTCGGGTCTTTACCGTATTCACTGCAGGAAAATGTCTGCAATATTCCAATTCCTATATTCAGCGTCTCCTCCGCCGCCATCGCCGCCTGCACTCCAGCGCAGAAGAGCGCGGCCAGCACCAGCAGCGCCGCGAGGCGCGCCGCCATCATTCGGATATTCGGTATCATGTTTAGCATCATCTCAGATCTTTTCATTGATAGATAACACTTAATGCCATCAAATTACTCATTAGATACAAAGAGGTTTGCAATCTATCGAAAAAAAAACCAAAGAGTTAAACGATGAGCAGGCGCATCACAGGCACGCGCTCGGGGCCCCGCGTCCGCCTGCCTGCACTCGGCTGGCACGTAGCCAGTTGCACGAGCGGACCGCCGGAAGGGCGGAGAGCAATCCGAATGATCCGGACTAAACCTTCCACCAGAGCATGCATGAGACGCCCTTGGCGCGGGTTGTATAAGTGCCGTCCGGATTCATCTTGGCCCGGAAAAACTGGCGCAATTGCTCAATCATCTCATCGGTAACCTGAGTGTAGGCTTCAAGTCCGTTCTTCCTCAACTCCACAGCATCCTCTATCGTCTGGTATTTTGTCACAGTATCGTATCCCCAGGTCTCTAGGTTGGCGTATATCTCGTAGTCATAAAGAGTGGTGAGAATATTCAGATAATTTCCAGGGTACCTTAATTCGTCTCCCATGATCATAGTATAGATCTTATCAAAGTCTCCCTCCTTGGAGGGGCTGGCCCCCAATTCCAGGACGCAGTAGCCCTGGCTAGCCTCGTGCATCTTCATAAGCGACTCCGGATCTTTAACCGCCCCACTCCAGGTGCTATAGACCAAGTCGTACTTATCATGCAGAGGGAACTCCGCCCAGAGGTCCTCGGAAAACTCCATATTTCTGACTCCCTCTCTTGCCGCTCTTTCCTTCATGGCATTTCTATAGGCTCCAGCCGGTTCGATGGCGGTTAACCTGCGCACCTCCCTGGTCAGCGGGACGGCCAGACGGCCAAAACCTGCGCCGATGTCCAGCACCGAGGAGTCTTTGGAAATGAAACGCCTCAGGCGGTTCATCTCCTCTTCGAGCATATGCTTCCTTTGCGGATCATCCTGGCTCTGTTTGCTGTCATAATGCTTGTACCATGATTCTGCGGATAGATTCAATCTGTCCTTCTCGGAAAGGTCGCTTCTCATGTTATTAAAACTGGAGCGCCTTATTGTCTCTTCCCAGATGGATTGCCAATTCCGTGACGTTGAGACCATAATGATATCTCCTGGAATTAAGAGATAATGGTATTATATAATTATTTGCCACTACAGTTAAAATAGTTATACTATAGATCAAAAAAATCTTATATTAATTATCTCTCGCAATTGAGCCGCCAAGACCATTAGATGCAATACAGTACGATGAACCAGTCGGAAAGAGATATCATAAAAGAAAAACAAAAAAAGGATCTCCCCGACAGATAGAGATCCTTTATGTCGAATGGTTTTCTAGTCTTCTATCCAATACACCTCAATCTCCTCATGATCCCCCCAACCAGGTCCAAACTC
>JAJRAX010000032.1 GCA_028679775.1 Methanothrix sp.
AATAGGAATGGCTAAAATGATATCTTGACAAACGATCCAGGTCCACACGGAGACTCAAAACTCTCAAGAAGAAAAATACAACTCACGCCGTAAGCCCTATTCAAATCAGCCTTGTCCTGTAATCCAGAGAACCATCACCTGCTCACAGCCTTATCGAGTGTGACATTCTCCCCCGGCCCGCGACGCACTCTCACGTCCTGCCATTTTAGCAGGTACCGTCCCAGCTCCGCCCAGAATCCCGCCAGCCATTCCATTCTCTCGTGTTCATTCCACACATCAGCAGCCTCGTCTATCTCCCGCGCCCTGGAGAGAGCAATGGCCTCGATCTCTTCCCGCGGCAGGATCATCTGGACTGCCAGTCCCTCGCCGTTCTCGTCATCGGCCACAATCAGCTCAAATTCACCAGTCCTGATGATCTGGTTTGCGGCCATCCTGCTGGCCCGGGCCTTCAATGCGGCAATTGCCAGAGCCGAGAAGACCGGCTCCTGGGAAACCTTCGCCACAGCCTTGATTGTCAGATCCTTCATCATTTAACCCCTAATCCTAAGTGATCCTTCCCAAAATTCCCAAATCAAGAATCTGATATAAATAATCGCCGAGCAATGGTATCAATCAAAGAGGATATGGCCATGAGCTGCTTTGATGACTTGATGCAGTTTCGCGATGAGGTAGAGGAGGCAAAGAAGAAGATCCCGGACAGAAGAGCTGTCCGGATACGCTTGATGCTGGAAGATCCGGCGAAGAGAGAAGAGGGCAACAGCCAATTCCCTTGATACCGG
Organism: Methanothrix sp.; assembly: GCA_028679775.1. Classification (GTDB taxonomy): domain Archaea; phylum Halobacteriota; class Methanosarcinia; order Methanotrichales; family Methanotrichaceae; genus Methanothrix. The sequence continues at coordinate 780 of JAJRAX010000032.1, forward strand.
TCTACTTCCTGTCTAAAAACCCAGATCGATTCTCGTAGACATCCAAATTTGAGGGAGTTGAACTATTCTGAGATACATTAACCCAGAGGTGCAGATCCCGATAGGAACTTGTGAAGTTGCCCTCGCGATATAGGAGGAACTCGAGCTTCTGCAGGTCTCCGGTATGATTGAGAACATACGTTATCGGCATCTCGCGGGTCTCGTTGTGTTCAACAGCCAGATTCAGGCTCATCACAGGATAGACCCCACCGTAATCATATTTTGGAATCTTTTCGGCTGTGATGTTATCCCAGGGAGTGTTGTTCAGGATGACCTTCATGGTATAGTTCACAGTCTGATACTCATGATTTCCCACGCCCACGATTACCGTGCTCTTGTTACCTGCCAGAACTTCTGTCGGATAGTCGTAAGCCTTTCCCCCTGGCCCCAGAATATAAAACTCCGTGAACTTCTCACCCTGCTTGGGAGTCACTATCACATAGACCAGGGCTGCTAGGGACATAATTATGGTTATTATCAATATTACTGTCAGGGCCTTATCCAACCGCGATTTGTCATCCGTCAAAACCTCTCTCTTCCAGGTTCCGATGGTCTCGCGAAAATTAAAAGAGAGCCTCTCCCCAAGAGGCAGGTTCATGCGTCTCCAATGGGCTGCAACCGCCATGGCTATTGTGAATATAGCCAGGGACACAACCACAGGAGTAATCCTGATTCCCCACGGAGTGTAGTTCAGGCCAAGACCAATAAGCGGCACCACAGCTATGCTCAGGCCGAAGCTCAAAGCAGTCCGCTCAATTCCCTCTAGATCCGCCTTTTTGGGGAAAAGAGCGGCAATCAGGGTGTAGCCAGGCACAAAGAGGACCATAAGCAGACCCAGTGGAATGCGAACAGGCAGGTAAGAGAGCGGAGTCAAGACGAAGACCAGTGTTGCCAACGCTATGATTACGGACACCAGAAGGTCCGAGGGAATAGACTTCAGCTTTGCAGATATCACTTACTGCCTCCCAAAAAACATGCCAAGCCAGCCAAAAAGCCAGTCTGTGATCTTGCTCACGATGCCCTTATCCTGATCAGACTCCGGCTGGCTCAAATTAGAGCTATTCTGGTCAGAAGAGATGTGAATTATTGCCGTACTATTGCTATTATTGCTGGTGGAGTGTGTTGCTGTCACGACTTTGCCGCCGCCCTTGAGTATGATATCTTTATCCCGGCAAATCGTGCAGGCATCATTTCCTCTCACCAGGCAATACTCCTGCATGCAGTCTCCAGCTTCCTCGGTTAGAGGCTCGCCCCTGGCAATTATCTTCCAGTACCCTCCATCAAGCCTCTTTCGAAGCAGCTCTTCCGCCTCGTCGTACTGGCTGGAATTTTCAGCAGAGAGGCCGACCTGCCCTGCATACCACTTTACCGTCTCGCGATTGATTCCCACTGCATTGCTCTTCTTAGTTTTCGTCGTCCTCCCATCAGCATTCGATCCGCCAAATGTATCCGATACAGATACATCAATCTCATTGCTTTCAGTATCGCTACCTGCGAGAACGTTCTGGGAGGCTGACGAGGTATCCGTGCAGGAGCCACCGAGGCAGACTGTCTTTGTTTCCGATGCTCCTCGTATTCGATATGACCCTGCAGGAATCCCGGTGGTGTCGATGGTCAACTCATATTTGCCATTCGAGTCCGCCAACACCTGAGTCTCTGCCTTGATATCAACTGGAACCGCTATCGATCCTGGAAGGGCACTGCCAAACATCTTCAGGTTGTATCTGCCAGGAGGCACATCTGCCTGAGAGAGACGAACAGTCCCGCCGCTTGCCTGAAAGCCTTTGGTGATCCAGATGACGATCTTAACACCTGCATTTAAATCCTGCACGTTTCTTGCGGATACTGTGAAGCGGTTGGGCTTCTGCGGAACCTGGATGGTCGTCTCATACTCATACTGCCCCCCGGAAACCGGAAGATTCATGGCGAAGCTGGACTCGAATGTGAGCGCTTCGCCAGGCTTGGCCGTGCCAGATATGGTTATTTCCTGTCCGGGCGTCGGACTTGTCGGAGTGATATCAAAGGCCAGACCGGATGACACAGATACTACTATTAATATCAAAAATAGACAGATACCCTTGAACCCCGCATCATCCAGCCTCATCGCTCGCCAGTCCTTTGAACACCAAGCCCTCGCTCGGATGCTAATTCGCCTGATCTCCCAGAGATATCTCTTCAAAACTGAACGATCCATTCCGAGATTATATCCCTTGGCAAGGGATCTTGACACCTCAATAGGGGTTGATATGGGAGGCATGTTTAATCCTACAATATCATACATATACCTGTCGGAAAATGTGGGTACAGCAGTTTTGGTTCCTCGCTGTTTTGTGAGGGAAATCTCTGTGAGTCCTCTGTGCGCTCTGTGACTTTGTGGTGGCAGTCCGTAACCGGCTGCGGCTAGTGGCTAACGACGCGCCCAGCACAAAGCTCACAGAGTACGCACATAGCCCTATTAAATCACCTCAACCTCGCTCTGCTTAATTCCCAACAGGCCCAAACTCGGCGAGTATACCCCACAGGTCAAGATATAATTCCCTTTGTTCCAGGGTTTGTCGGTCAGGAGAATAAGGTCTACTCCAGACTGCGTTGACTCCTGCAAACCTATAGCACTATTCTGGGGAAGGAGAGGAAGCATATTTATGAGAAATTCTGTAGACACTTTGGCGGGATTTGGCACCTCAATGGACCTGTCACCGAGATATAAAGTGATATCTATGCCATTACTGCTTTTATTTTGGGATAAGTTCAGACTGATGTTGTTGTAGTCACTTCTCGATAGCATGATGGCAGCGAAGAACTTACTGCTATTCCCCTGTTCAGTTGTATTCATCTTGACTTGAATGAACGGCTCATCGGAAAGCACCTTATGAGACATTTGAAGAACTATATTTCCTTGTGTGACCATCAATGGCACAGCATCAAGCACTTTTGAGCTATTTTTGTCAATTAGATATGCCATATGCATACCACTTGTGACATTGCCGATCTGAAATCGTGATCTGTTTGAGCAATTGAGATCGTTGATTTCATCAATCACCTCGGAGCACTTGGTCCAGGAAACGTTGGCCACATCCGGCAGACCAGCCAAAAATTGCGAGAGGCTAAATGGCGATAGACATACCGATAGATCTGATCTGCTGCAATTAGAATTGCTGCGATTCTGGGATGTATGAAGGCTTCCTATTATTGACTGGCTGGAGGAATATATAGGAATAGATCTGATAGGGTTGCCAGGCGAAATATATTCATTTGCTCCATCTGCAAAGCTCATTTGAGGCACCAAAAGCGAATCGTTTGCCTCGAAGCCGATCCCATAAGACCTTATTGCGTTACTGAGATCGGCATCAAAGTCATTTTGCGCCATCGAGCAAATTGGATAAATAAGGAGCAAGAACAAGGCAATAATCACTCTCATATCTCATGTGAAAGATTTGTGAAAGTATTTATTGCTTTCCAGAGGATACCGATTAGATCGATTTATCAATTCTTTGAGCGGATAGCAGAAGTTGGAGGGAATCTATTAAATGTGTTAGGAGAATAGAACAAAATTATATGAGGGCTGAGAGCATTGCCAAATACTGCCTTGATCTGATTATTCCAGTATTTCTGATACTCCTGGCAGAGTTTTTGATCTTTCTCGGCCATCCCAGCCAAGCGATGCTGATTCATGCATTGAATTTGATCATATTAGCATTATCATCGATATATATAGACAACAAAATCTATCCCGCCCTTATGCTTATGCCCCTTTTTCGGTTATTGAATGTTGCAATGCCCGTATTTTTCAATCTGACTCTCTATACATATTCCTTTGTCTATGCGCCCATGTTTATTCCTATGTATTTTTTGTTGAAAGATGGGTATATTGGCCGTTGCCAGGCAGGATTTACATTTAAAGGATTTTGGTATTATCTGCCGTTAGCAGTCTCAGTAGGCTTTGCGCTCGGTTGGGGTGAGTACAATGTGATACATCCCCAACTTCTCACTCCCGGCACACATATCAAGGATGTTTTAATCCTGATTGTGACAATGATATTCTTTGTTGGATTTGTGGAGGAGTTCATCTTCAGATCGTCACTGCAAACTGTATTGGTGGAAAGGCTGGGCCCAAAAACAGGACTGCTGACAGCAAGCATAATATTCGGATTCATGCACAGCGGCTATCAGATTCCTCTGGAGCTTCTGTATGTATCTTTTGCAGGAGTGATCTTTGGGTTGCTCTTCTGGCTGACAAAGAGCCTACCCATCATCTCTCTGGCACATGGTGTCACCAATATATCATTATTCCTGATAACTCCAGAGGAGCCTGGTCTTTTGATTTATTTAATTGCGGCGCCGGCCCTCATATTCATGCTCTACGCCTATGTTTTAAAAAGACATTCAGATATAACAGGACAATAAAAATATCAAAAAGTTGGAAAGTATAGTACCTTCAATAGATTTATAGTTTTTGGCAAATAGAGCAAAGGACTCCGCATTCATCCCCACCGCGAACGATGGGGTCTTCCCGCTTCGTCCTTCGCAATCCTACAAGATAAAGGCAGGATCGCCTTTAGGCACCCACGACCTGAATTACTTTAAAAGTCACGATCAGGAAGAATGTCAGGACCATTGGCGCTATAGCTAGATTCAGCATAGTTGAGAGACGCTTATTCCATCGCGTTGAAGCTGATAAGATTTCCGAAGCGCAGAGCAGAGCAATGAGGCAGATAACGCTTACAATGCTGATCTCGGATACACCAATAGTGGCGAACGTGCTAACCACCGAGGTAGTGCTCGCTGCACTCATTGTGCTCGCTGCACTCATTGTGCTCGCTGCACTCATTGTGCTCGCTGCACTCATTGTGCTCGCTGCACTCATTGTGCT
>JAJRAX010000391.1 GCA_028679775.1 Methanothrix sp.
CCTTCATCCCTCGCGACCGCCGGGGGCGGCGGTCCCACACTCAAGCGGAACGGAATTCTGCAACTCGCTCTAATGGGTCAAGTCCTGCGGAATGCGTCACGGTTTCAACCGTTCGATACCGCGGAATTTTTGGGGAAACTCCAGCGCCGGGTTTGACTTGACATTCTCTGCCGTGGCGCTCACGATCTCGCCCTCTTTCGTTGTGCGATGCCGCGTCCCAAGGAGCGACTGCAATGACCGATTCGCCTGAAGTCTTTCTCGATGCGTTGAAATTCGACGGCGCTGGCCTCGTGGGATCCATTATTCAAGATATCGACTACGGCGAGATCTTGATGTTCGCCTTTACCAACCGCGAAGCGATTCGAAGGACGCTGGAGACCGGCAAGGTCCATTTTTGGAGCCGCTCACGCGGTAAGCTCTGGCTAAAAGGCGAGACGTCAGGGCACGTTCAGGAACTCGTCGAGGCGCGCATCGATTGCGACGGCGATTGCCTGCTGCTCAAAGTCCGCCAGGCAGGCGGGGCGTGTCACGAAGGCTACCGCTCTTGTTTCTTCCGCCGCTGGACCGGCCAGAGCTTCGAGGTTCCCGGCACGAAGGTCTTCGATCCCAAACAAGTATATTAACAGACATTCGCGCGATCGGTTAATGGCCGTGACGTACGGATTCCTGCGCCCCGCCGGGACTCGTTGTATTTATGGGGGCGGGTTCTTCACCACCGGCTATTGGCCTGCGATCCTGAAGATCATTCGGTTCAAAACTAAATTAAGTGGGCGACTGCCGCCCTTGGCAGTCAGTAGGAAAGAGCCTGTTTTACCACTAAGGCACAAAGACACGAATTGATGGATGTCGTTAAAGAAAGTCCGTCGCTTTTTTGTGTTGAGGTCCGTTTGTGTTTTCGCGGCGGAGCTGGTTTTGTTTGTCGTTTCCTAAGCGAAGCGCATTACACGCGGTGGATCACGCCGACGACCTTGCCGCAGATGCGGAAGCCGGGGTGCGCGATCGGAATGCGAATCGGATCGTAGAGGTCGTTGGCCGGTTGCAGGGTGATGCCGTCCGTGCGGCGGATCAAGGTCTTGACCGTCGCCTCGCCGTCCAGCATGGCGACGATCACATCGCCTGATTCGGCGTCTGCCTGGTGTTGCACGACGAGTAGGTCGCCGTCGTGAATCCCCTTGTCTTTCATGCTGTCGCCTTTCGCGCGCAAGGCGAAGGTGCGTTCGTCGACGGGCAAGA
>JAJRAX010000392.1 GCA_028679775.1 Methanothrix sp.
CGATGTTGAACAGGTTAAGAAGTTAAACAGCTTTAAAATAGACACTATAATTACAGATCACCACGAGGCGCCTGAAATCCTCCCGCCAGCTTTGGCGATTATTAACCCTAAAGCAAATAATGCTTTGGATGAAACTCTATCCGCGCGTGAAATAGAGCATTTAACATCTTTAGCGGGAGTAGGAGTTGCTTTTAAACTTGCGCAGGCACTTTTGGAACACTATAACAGATTGGACTTTGTTTACGATATTTTACCTTATGTAGCAGTAGGGACTGTATCTGACATCGTTCCTCTAATAGGTGAAAACAGGTATTTTGTTGCAAAAGGACTGCAATTAATTTCAAGCGGAAAACACTTGGGAATCCGAAAACTTCTTGAAAGCGCAGGGTATTCATTAGAACAGGGAATAACTTCAGAACAAATTGCGTTCGGCGTAGCTCCCAGAATAAACGCATCAGGAAGACTTGACACAACAGAAAACGCAATTAAGGTTTTAACTTCGGATAATCCCCAAGAAATTGATATTGCGGTCATCTCATTAAATGATTTTAACCGAATAAGACAAGAACTTTGCGAAGAAGTATTTCTTCAGTCAGAGGAAATGCTCAAAGAAGATGCCCCCCACCCTAACCCTCTGACAACCAATACCCCTCACCTCTGTCCTCTCCCGCAAGGGGAGAGGAAGAACAATTTAAACAAATCCCTAGCGCAAGGGGGGATGGAACTCTTCGATAATGCGATTGTTCTTTTTAATAAAGACTGGCACATAGGAATTATCGGAATTGTTGCTTCAAAACTGGTTGAAAAATATTACAAACCTTCTTTTTTAATGACTTACAGCGAAGAGACAAAACAGGTAAGATGTTCATCAAGAGGGGTGCATGGCTTAAATATTTATGATATTTTATCTGCAAATGCCGAAATGTTTGACAGCTTCGGCGGACATGAAATGGCAGGCGGATTTGCTTTTGACAAGGAAAAAGTTTCTTTTGAAGAAGTGAAAAAGGCAATTAATAAAACAATTAACGAAATGCTTGCAGGTCAAGAGCTTAAACCTGTTTTAAAAGTCGATTTGGAGCTTGACCCCAGTGAAGTTGACGGCAATTTGATATCGGATATTGAACGCTTGCAGCCGTTTGGTGCAGCAAACCCGAATCCTGTTTTTGCTTTGTATAACTTAAGATTAGTGCAAAAAAAGCTTATGGGTTCTAATAAAAACCATCTTAAACTTGTTGTTGAAGACTCTCAAAATAATACGTATGACTGCATTTGGTGGTCAAAAGGCGATATAAATATTTTCACCGGCGACAGATTGGATATTGCATTTTACCCTCAGCTTAACTCTTACAATGGTTCGGTAACAATCCAGTTGATACTGCAAGATGTCCATTCCCCCAATTTGGATAAAGAAGAAGAATCGGTTGTAAACAAAATAAAAATTTATGATCACCGAAAGAAAAAAAATATTTATGACGGTGTTCAAGATTATGTGAAAACTTCCAACTTAAATATCGCTGTTTTCGCCGAAGATAAAGACGTTATAGAACAGTTAAAACCGTATAAAACTCTCACCGACAGGATTTTTAACCGAAGAAACATCCCTAAAGCCGATGCGTTAATGTTTTTTGATTACCCGCCTAATCAGGATATTTTTGATGAAATAATTATAAAATCATCCCCAAAATTCATTCATTTTATGCACTATGAAGGGAAAAATTTTGATGAAAAAGACATTCTGAAAACATTTCAAGGGATGTTAAAATATTCGCTGAATAATCTTAACGGTATGTTTGACCTGCAAAGAAGTGCGGCTTTTCTATCGCAAACGAAAGAGGCTGTAAGTACTCTTTTGAATGTTTTTGAGGAATGCGAAATGATTAAAGGACAGTTTGAATCAAATAACTACAAAATAGACCTTATAAACCCGGGAGATATTTCAAAAG
>JAJRAX010000319.1 GCA_028679775.1 Methanothrix sp.
TCATACCGTGATGATTGAGGGCAGACCAGTACGCGATGGCCGCGGGCGAAACCAATTCCATGGCTATTAGGAATTCATGAAGTTGGGTAGCGCGAGTCTCGCCGGAAGAGAGCGGGATCACTGCGAACCTACCCCGCTTAATTCGACGGAGCCAGCCCTTCCGCTCCAGGCGGTCTAGGAACTGAGGAGACAGAGCTTCGGGAAAAAGGCGGCGAGCCTCATCTATAGAAAAGGTGGGCCTTATAGCCACTCTGGCCAAGAATCGAGCCTCCATCCTGCCAAGAGGCTCTCTTGTTATATTGCGCCCATCGTTAATCATCTGGATAGCCTAGTATCGATGTACGAAATATAACACACGATCCAGTCTATACGCAATGTCCATCGCATTAACCCTGAGCTTCTGAGCCGCTTCGAGCCCGTAGCTGGCGAGCAACGGGGTATCGCAGTTTTTCACCGCTGAATCTTTCAAGGTCGAAGCCAAGGATCCGCTCGTGATCCGATTCCTGTACGCCCCGCGTAGGGATGCTACGATGCTAGATCCGACCCGGCTTGCGCTGGCGAGAAGACAAATGGAGAGGCGGGGGACTCCCGAGGCATAGGTTGCCGACTTACCCCTCGCGCGCGCAACCCTTCACCGCCCACGATCACGATCGACGCCCACCCACGGCGCCTTGCGCGACTCACGATCAGCTCTTTTTTTCGCGATAATTCTTTTCAAACCTGTCCACTATTATACAGCAATCCCTCCCGGGTCAGGCTATGTTAACCCCTAAAAGGAAGACGAATCTATGTTCTTGCAGTTTCGAGAGCTGTAGTGGCGCGCAAGAGGTAGAAGGCCGGGCCACCTAGACAGCGGTGACACGGACTTCGGTTCCGGTTCGACAGCGAATGTTTTCCCCCGGTTCTGACCCCTCCCTCTTCCAATATTCACAGGCTATCGGAGCCTGAAAAGGAGAGTCTTATGCATCCTCTAATATTGGTCGCTGTACCCTTGGGGTTGGTGATCCTGGGTATGATACTAAACAGCATCGATCTCGGCTTCAATCAACCGCCGAGTTCGACTGAACAAGATCCCGTCAAGAAGCTGAAGGCGGAAAAGGAGTCTTACCGCAAATTCTTTGAGCTCCAGAGAAGCCGGTCGGTAACGCGCCAGAAACGGGTCGGCCAGTATGGCTGGTTGGTGATGGTTGCCTTTATCGGCGCCTTCATCTGGCTCTATGCGGATACCGTGAGCAAGACGAGCCTTTCGACTCGAATTGCCGGGCTGCAAACATTGGCAACCGAAGAAGGCAAACAGATGGTTCTCTCGGTGACTCTAAGCGACGGGAACAATGTCAAATACCTGATCAAACTGCCTGAGGCCGATAAATTGCAGGCCGCCACGAAAGAAGAGGTTAAGTTAGAAAAGGTCTCATCGTGGGAGATAGAAAGATTGGGCACGGCTCTAAGTACCGGCGATAATCCATTGACGTTCGGCGTCGCGCTGAAGCTTTCCCAACTAGCCATCGATCCCAAATAGCCGCGAGATTTCCACAGCCCCAAGTCAGACCTGAGGTGCCCGATCGGCGCCTCAGGCTGATTGCCTCCGTTTTCCCCTTTCGAGAAGCCCCATAACGTAGAAGTTTTCCATCCGAATCCGTCCGCCTCGGCGCAGAAAGGTTATCTGTCCGCTGCCCGCTACATGAGCCCAGAGCTTCGAGCCCGTAGCCCGTGTCGAGCTCAAGCAGGTCGTGACGAACAGGATGTCGCAGTTTTTCACCGCTGACTCCTTCAAGATCGAGGGCAAGGATCCGCTCGTGGTTAGATTCACCGGTGAGAGAATAACGTACATTGGCAGGACTGAGACTGAAAGAAAGCCCTATCAATATCGAGTTACCCTCCGCTACGTGGAAAGAACGCAACAGAATCCCTACGGCCTGGTCGTAAGCTCGGTTGAGCAGACCGAAATCCCATCGGCATCTTTCCCGAGCCCACAATCAAAAAACTGAAAACTAGCCCGTAGCCCGTGTCGGCCTGAAGCAGGTCGTGACGAACCGGGTCTCTCTGTGGCCGCCTCGCGTGATACATTTCAACTTTTCGGGAATTCTAGAAACGTGGACGTATCGACACCGGGTTTGTGTCTCGTGGAATCGCTTTGAACTCTAACGATTGAAACATTTGGAACGATTGGAACTGCTGGAACTGAGTTATCGTGTTATAACGTTTTGACCGGAGCGAAGCGGTTGAACGACTGGAACGTTTGGAACGGGCCTCAGCCTTTACACCGTTGAACATTGAACCGGCTTTAGTTTGTAACGATTGGAACGTTTGGAACGATTGAAACCCTTGGAACGGGTGCGGCTAAGGTGGTGTTGGGCAAGTTGAACGACTGAAACTGCATTGTCCCGTTGGAACGGCAACCGGATCCCCCGCGTCCGCCAGACCTCAAACCCTCCTGACCGGCCCCTGAAGATCACCCCTTGGCATCCCGGCCTCATTTCGACTAGTATTATTTGAGCGCCGATCCGGGATGTGGGGACGTTGACCCAGCAGGTTTTACGAGCGGAAACCCGATCGCGCGTAGCTCTCGCAATTTAACTGACTGGAAAACGGCCGAAAAAAGTCAGTAGGGTCGAGGACTGGCGCGGTGTTCCGTAGGTGAAGCCTATCTGTTCCGTCTCTTTCGTTTGACGGTGCCTCACTAGCCCCACCGTGAACCCGTTTCCA
>JAJRAX010000290.1 GCA_028679775.1 Methanothrix sp.
CTGTCTCAACGCCGTACTCCTTCATGAGCCGCTCCAGCTTGGCTTTGTCTTTGATGCTGTATGAGCTGGCACGGCCATAGACTACCTCCCGGAAGGTGTGGGCCACATCACGAGCGTGATCGGAGTGGGCGGCAGCTCCGGCGGCGATGCTTCGCAGCAGGTTTCTGGCAACAATGATATCCGCCGTGGCTCCGCAGACACCCTTGGTCGCCCCCTCTCCAAAAGGATCTATGCGACAGGGACCCATGTTGCAGTTTCTGCAACACAGACCAAGTTCCCCAAAGCCACATTGAGGCTGTTGCTTTTCATAGCGATCCCATGCAGTTTCCAGGCCAGCTCTCTGGCAGACATCGAGCATATCCTGGCTGGCCGGATCTATTGACCTATCACGAATGTCCTTCGCCATACTGAATCAAAAGAAAAAACGGCTGCAACTATATAATATTAATCTATTTTATTGTAAATTAATTAGAACAGTTTTAAAAATATAATCAAATTGATCTGATATAATATGTTTTATAAAAAGCGAAAGGTCAACATGAATAGATTAATTGAAAAATTGTTTGCGAAGATTTTTATGCATTTGATACTTTTGTTTTCAATGAGCATCGTGAATACTTTTTGAAAATCTTTTAGCATAAAATTACAAAATATTTAGATATATTATTATTGGACTAAATCAAGAAATGAGTTCAACGCATACGACAAGCAATTTATACAAACAAAAGACTTCTCATTCACTTGAATGGGGCATGTATTCATAAGCCCGCTCAACTGGGGTTTGGGCCACAGCACCAGAGATATTCCCATAATTGAGCAGCTATTATCACGAGGGCATGAGGTGACCGTCGGCAGCAGCGGCAACGCGCTGGCCCTTTTGAAGAGAGAATGCCCTGAGTGCAATTTTCTGCTCTTCAAGGATTATCCTGTTCCCTACAGTGAATCTCGATTTTTCCTGCCGGCTTTCGCTGCCGGCTTGCCAGCCCTGCTGCGGGCCATTGCCCAGGAGAAAAAAAGGTTTGATGGGATCCTGGAAAAGAACAGATTCGACCTGATCATCAGCGACAACAGGATGTCCGTCTACAGCGACAGCATTCCTAGCTACTTCATCACACATCAACTCCGCTACAGCCTGCCACGCCTGCTCTACCCAATTGAGATGATGACCATGCCCTTCAACAGCTTATTTCACCGCAGGTTTCAGGGTGTGATTGTGCCGGATATCGATCCTGCAGGCGGCTGCCCGAACCTGAGCGGCAAGCTATGCGTCTCTAGCCAGAAGGCCACCAATTGCCGGCTCTACTACGCTGGAATTCTGACCAGCACCAGGAAGATGTCTACTCCGGAGGACCTGGATTTTCTGGCGATTGTATCAGGCCCTGAGCCGCAGAGAAAGAAGCTCGAGGAGATCATCATGAAGCAGATGTGCAAGCTGCCGGGCGAGAAGGTGGTCCTTTTGGGAAGCCCGCAAGATCAGTCGCATAGGAAACTGGATAAAGAGACCACCGTCCACTCCTACGTCTCAACAGAAGAGAAAATTGAGCTGATGAACCGGGCCCGATTCATCATCACTCGCTCCGGCTATACCACCATGATGGAGCTGGCCGAGATCGATAAGAAGCATGGGCTCTTCACACCCACACCCGGCCAGACTGAGCAGGAGTACCTCTCTCGCTACTATGCTCGACAGGGCTGGTTCTCATCTAAGAGCCAGTACAGGCTAAGGCTGCCGGAGGACGTGAATAAGGCCATGCCGTACCGGGGATTTCCGGAGATGACAAAGACACAAGAGAATGTAAAGAAGCTCTATGAGGACATCCTCCGACGGCATCTAACGTGAACTATCTCCATGCAAAAGGGGGCGATAGAGTTCAGCCATGTTATTTTTTTCTCAGTTGTCCTCTGGCCAGCGAGGCGAAGATTCCGAGAACGCATAGAATAGAAAAGACGGCAAATGCCACCTTCACGCCGGCCAGAAACTCCGGGTAATGCTGTGGCGTGATCTCCACCTTGCCTATATAAAATGAGAAGACCATCATTGCAAAGCTCATGCTGGATACCTGCCCTATCAGCCGCATGGTTCCGAGAGTTGCCGACCCCACACCATAGTGGCGCGGCTCGACAGAGGACATGATGGCATTGGTGTTAGGGGAAGTGAAGAGTGCCAGGCCAAGGCCCAGGACCATGAGAGTGGAGGCAATTGCCGCAAGGCTGGTCTGTTCATTGATAAACACAAATGCGAAGACTGCGATAAATGTGAGCGCCATTCCGGCAGAGGCCACCAGACGCGGCTCCACCCGATCGGAGAGCTTTCCGGTATAGGGGGAGAGGATGGTCATCACCGCCGGCTGCACTAGCATGACCATCCCTGCCTGATCCGGCTCCAGGCCTTTGATGTATTGCAGATAGAGACTCAAGAGGAAGGTTATGGCAAAGGTGGCGCTGTAGCTGATAAGGGCCGCCAGATTAGATAAGGCATAGACCCGATTATTCCTAAAGAGGCTCACATCCAGAACGGGGCTATTCACCCTCGACTCAGAGCGTATGAGAATGGGCAGAGCTGCTGCACCTGCCAGAACTAGTAGAGCCCCCTGCCACGTGGGAAGAAGGGAAAAGCCAAGCATTACGGCCACGAGCATCAGGCTGTAGATTGCAGATCCCCTCAGATCGAATCTCTCTCCTTTGGCCCCGGCCCACTCGCCTTTCAGCTTCCACAGCCCCA
>JAJRAX010000033.1 GCA_028679775.1 Methanothrix sp.
GCTATAACCAGTGGCTAACGGCGCGTCCGCCACAAAGTTCACAGAGTACGCACAGAGCGACTAACCAATAACTTAAAAGCTATAGTAACCTCAGGTTAGCCATAGGAAATAGCGAAGAGCCGATTTTAGCTACAATTGGCCGTCACGGTTGCCTGGATGGGACAATTTCAGTGGCATGTTTGGTCCGCCAATGGCAACACATGCTGGTCATTCCGGTCGAGTCCATCGTTTGCATCCTTTTCCTGTTCGTTTGCTTGGTTACGCCTCGATTTTCACATTGTGCCTCTCGAAGAATTCTATTAGGGCCTCTTCGACCACCTGGCTTTGAGCACGCATACTGCTCTTGGTTTGTGCGGTGTAAACCTTCAGGGTTTTGGCTATAGGTTCCGATAGCGTCAAAGTAGTTTTTTGCATCGCTCTTCATTAGCGCAGCTTCATGTTTATAAATATTGCGTATCTGGAAATTTAGGTATCAATAGCTTTTTATGTAATAGCATTCTATTAGATATAGATTCATAAAAGCTGAAAAATAAGTGCCTGATCACTCTGGGCCGCTGGTCGAAAATTGAGATCCGCCGTTTTCATCATCCTGTTCTAGAACAATATAAAATGCCAAGCATTATCGGCTGATGGATCAGATAGATGGCCAGGGAGTTTTGGCCCAGGATTGTCAGCGTTCTCACCAGCAAGTTGCCGGACAGGTCGGGCAGCTTCACCCTGCGACTGTAGTCCGGATAGAGCACGCCTCCGAGGCCCATTCCAATCAGGACCACTCCGAACCAGGGCAAGATGGGAACGTAGTCTAGGGAGCAAAAGTCCTGCGGTGCCAGCCCAAGCCAGAGCAGCCAGAGGCTATCGACTCTAACCGTTTGAAGAATTATTCCTGCTGATATGAACAACAGCCCAATGATGAAATTCGCTCTTTTCATCCTGAGAAATGGATAGGCCAGCAGCAGCGATAGGCCGATCATGTGCAGCACTCCGAAGACTATGAAGCAACTGCCAACGAAAAGATAAGTGACGACGGAAATGCCAAGAGCCAGGATCATAATCCCGGCGCTCTTCCTGAGGAGCCGGCGGAAAAATCGGCCATCTTGCCCCAGCATCCGAGCACGAGAGTAGCTCAGAGTGAGCGAGAGGCCCACCAGCAGCAAAAAGAGGGTGACTGTTGTTCGGGCGACGACCAGAGGAAATCCTGAGGTGGGATCCACTTCATAAACCTTAAAATAGTCAAGGTCAAAGACGAAATGGTAGAGGACCATCAGGACGATAGCTATTCCTCTCAGGAGGTCCACCTCCCAGAAACGGGCTATCGGCCCATCTTCCATAAAAGAATAGCCGGAGATAACCCGTTCACAGGATTATCTCTATATCCAGCTCTTCTGCCAGCTCTTTGTAGCGGTTCCTGATTGTGACCTCAGTCACTCCTGCCACATCTGCCACCTCGCGCTGCGTCCTTCTGTCTCCGCAGAGAATCGATGCAATGTAGATGGCAGCAGCGGCGACACCAGTGGGACCGCGCCCTGAGGTCAGCTCCTTTTCAGCAGCCTGCCTCAAAATCTCAATTCCCTTGGCCTGCACCTCGCCCTTTAAATTCAGGCCTGAGCAGAAGCGGGGAATGTAGTCGATGGGGCTCGTCGGCATGAGTTTCAGCGCCAGCTCTCGGGAGACAAAACGGTAGGTTCTGCCGATCTCCTTTCTGGATACCCTGGACACCTCTGCGATCTCGTCCAATGTGCGGGGCACATTGCACTGCCGGCATGCGGCATACAGAGCCGCTGCGGCCACGCCCTCAATGCTTCGCCCTCGAATGAGGTTCTTGTCCACAGCTTTTCTGTAAACAACGGCCGCGGTTTCCCGCACGTTCCGAGATAGTCCGAGGGCCGATGCCATCCTGTCCAGTTCAGATAGCGCGAATGCCAGGTTTCTCTCTGTGGCATTGCTGACCCGAATGCGTCTCTGCCATTTCCTCAGACGGTACAGTTGGGCACGGTTTTTGGAGGAGATGGTCTTGCCGTAGGAGTCTCTGTTTCTCCAATCGATCATTGTGGAGAGGCCCTTATCGTGGATGGTGTAGGTCATGGGCGCTCCCACTCTGGACCGTTTCATGCGCTGGTCATGGTCGAAGGCCCTCCATTCTGGCCCCTGATCGATGAAATTCTCGTCGATGACAAGCCCGCAATCAGAGCAGACCAGTTCCGCACGTTCGTAGTCGCGCACGAGGGTGTGGCTGCCGCACTCTGGACACTCTACAGTGAACTTCTCGAACTCGTCTACCTTCTCTTTCTCGCGCTTGAGCCGAGTCCTCTCCTTTAGCTTTTCCGGCTCTACCCTCTCTATCTCTCTCAGCTTCTCAATCTCTTCCACTTGCTATCTCTCCCCGGCGCCTCGTCGATGTACAGCTTCTTTCCGACGTGGGCAGCGGCATCTACATCTCTATTTGGTCGAACTATGATGTACGGGCGGTTAATGGGGCCGAATATATCTAAAACTTTTCCGACTCTGGTCCTCTTCTGATCCACAACCCAGGAATTCGTTCTGGGGATACTGGTCTCGCTTCCAACAACCTGTTCGCTTTGAACAATTAATTTATTCTGTACTACATGAAGAGCGGTGCCTAATCTCTTCAAGAGGCCACCTCATCTATATACTTGCAGACCTGCTATTTAAGCCTTCCGAAAACCATTTATAAATGTCTATTTCCGGCTCCTACTAAAGGTTTATCTCCTTCTGCCGGTAACCTATAGTTAATGTTCGAGCAGCTTCCAACCGTTCCTACTTCCCAGGAGCTTTTAGATAAGTCCTTTCGGCGTGCCACTCGTGCCGAAGATAACGAGTCTATGGTGCAAAATGCAGGAAATATCCTCTCAGATAACCTCAGCAATCTCATTCGAAAATTTCCCTCATTTGATAATCTGCCGCCGTTTTATCGAGAGATGGCGGACATAATCGCGGGCGTGGATCGCATCAGGATCAGCCTTTCTCGATTGCGGTGGGCCTCAACTCAAATAAGGGATATCACCCGCGAGTCAGTGGGCAAGATCAAGCGCTCTCGCGGCCTAGACAGCACTCCGGTCCGAAAGGCAGCCTTTGGAAGGTTCTCTTCTGTCATGAGGTCCATCGAGAAGGATCTGCTTTTCTTGAATGAGACAAGAAACCTTCTGCGAAAGATGCCGACAATTGATCCGATGGTTCCCACAATTCTCATCGCCGGCTATCCAAATGTGGGCAAGTCGAGCTTTATTGTGCGGATCACAGGAGCGAGACCAGAGATCGCTAGCTATCCGTTCACCACGCGGGGGATATTTGTGGGCCACTTCAACAGGGGAGAGCAGAAATATCAGGTCGTTGATACGCCAGGTTTGCTTGACCGGCCGATGGATGAGCGAAATGATATTGAGCGACAGACCGTGGCGGCTCTTAGCCATCTGGAAGGTGTGGTTCTCTATATCCTTGATCCCAGCGAACACTGCGGCTATCCTCTCTCTTCCCAGCTATCATTAGCCGAGGATATCAAGAACTGGATAAAGCTGCCCGTGCTGGTGGCTGCGAATAAGGCTGACATACTGAGATTCGAGTCCGATGGCACAGTGCCTGAGATGTCCACAGAAACCGGTCAGGGTGTAGAGAATGTGCTGGAGAAGCTTGTAGGCATGATTGAATCGGAAAAGCTGACCAGACCAGAAATATCGTCTAAAATTGAATAAATTTTTTTTAGGACGAAATCAGGGCTAATCCCCGCCTTTTCAAAGGCGGGATACAGCCCGTACCTATCGAAATGTATATAACCTGATGGTGACCATACGTATATCTTAAGATGACTAAACAAGCGCATTGGGTGAGTGCTAGAGGATGCGTCTATAACGTGTATTACCACTTCGTATGGTCTACAAAATACCGGAGAACGGTTCTGGTGGGATCTGTAGCTGAAGATCTTCATTTGCTTCATGAAACGATAGCCGAGCAGAAGGGCATTTCATTGGTAGACCAAGAGATCATGCCTGATCACGTTCATCTCTTCGTCAATGCTCACCCAATATTCGCACCAGCTAATATCGTCAAGATCTTCAAAGGAATCACAGCAAAGAAGCTCTTCGAGAGGCATCCCGAACTAAGGAATCAACTGTGGAATGGTCATCTTTGGAATCCTTCGTACTATGTAGGAACTTGTGGTGATGCCACCAAAGATGTAATAGAACGTTATGTGGCAATGCAAAAGGTGAAGTAAACCATGAGAGTGTTTCGATATAGACTCAAACCAACAAAACATCAAGTTGTAATATTGAATAGGCAGCTTGATCTATGCAGATGGGTCTATAATGAAACTCTGACTATGCGAAAGAATGCTTGGGAACATGAAGGCAGATCTGTAAGCTACTTCGAGACAAAGAGACAGCTTCCCATATGGAAAGAGGATAAGCCGGAATTGAAAGAGGTTCATTCTCAGGTTTTACAAGATGTGGTCCTGAGGGTTAACCTTGCATTCAGAGCATTCTTCCGAAGAGTTCAATCCGGCGAAGAAGTGGGTTATCCTCGCTTCAAGGGAAAGAACAGA
>JAJRAX010000291.1 GCA_028679775.1 Methanothrix sp.
ATCGACAAGGTAATGAGGCGTTTTGCCATCGGTCATAAAATCTGAATGCTCTTCTAATTATCAAAGGACGGTGAAGTATTTTGGCAGACTATGATACAGATAGATCCTCTATGGGCACTCCTGCCCCGGTAGAGGTCGGAAAAGAGTACGAAGTCAGCATTGAGGACATTGCACGTGAAGGCGACGGCATTGCACGAGTGGAAGGATTTGTGATCTTCGTGGCTGATACAAAGGTCGGCGACTCAGCAAAGATCAAGATCGACAAGGTAATGAGACGTTTTGCCATCGGTCACAAGGTTTAAAAATCAATTTTTGCAGGAATATGCTGTGGAGGTCGATGGTTCTCTGAACCCGACCTAATATTTGTCTAATTTTTACCTAATATTTTCGAAATATAATTGAATCATTTTGCCAGGATTGCTTTTAGATCCTCCAGAAACAGGTCAATGTTCTCTTTGGTCATGTGCTTCATGAGTATCAGCCGCAGGGCTCGATTGGGCTCGCGGGTCATCGATACATGCCAATCCCGTTTCATCAGCTCCTCGCGCACCTGCGCTGGAGACGGTACCTTCAGAGCTACCACATTCATTATGGGCTCGATTAACGGCAAGACACCGATCCTTTCGGCTCTCTTCAGCAGATGATGAGTGAGATCCATGCAGTAATCGACCATTTCGGCGAAGCCCTCCCGGCCCAGATGCATCATCACTGCATATGTCGCAGCCGCTGCGGCTCCGCTTCTTGTGCCTGTGAGAGATGCCTGTCTCGCCTTGGTCAGATAATGGGTTTCGGTCTCGAGAGCACAGAGACACTCCTGACCGCGGAAGAGCAGGCCGCCTGCAGGAATGGTGCTCATGCCCATCTTGTGGGGATCGATTGTGATGGAGGAGACGCCGGGCACGGAAAAATCCCAGGCAAACTTCTTTTTCAGGAAGGGCAGGACGAATCCTCCGAATGCAGCATCCACATGCAGATGAATGCCACGATCGAGAGCGATCCTGGAGAGCCCTTCAATTGGATCCACCTGACCGAACTCGGTTGTTCCGGCTATGCCGACCAGTGCCACAGTCTTATCGTCAATCAATGACTCGACTGACGAGAGGTCGACCCTGAGGCTTTCGTCCAGCTCCGCCTTCCTCACATCGAGACACAAGAGATCCCCGATCTTGTCGAAGGAGAAGTGGGCTGAGGCCGGGACCACGATGTTTCCGTCCTTTCTGCCAGACTCGTTCCTGGCTGCGCGGATGGCCTGGATGTTGGACTCCGTGCCGCCCGTCGAGATGTAGCCTGAAGCATCCGGACAGCCTAAAAGCTCGCCAAGCATTTCCACAACGCGCTCTTCGATCCTGGCCACGCCCGGAAACAGACCTGGATCGCCCAGGTTTGTCTCTAGGAACATGTCATGAGCCCTTACCGCGATGGGGTGGGGCAGAGTGCACATGGTTGAGAAGAAACGGTCATAGTTGTAGTCGCGGGCTCTCGTCTTCTCTAAGATGCGCATGACCTCGCTTTCGGGAAGGGCTTTGTCTCTCATTTGCCTTACTCCCGGTTGCGGAGAGCTTTGAGCATCAAGATCTTCTCGCTTCTGGCTACGGTCTCCCTGACAGTTGCCACGGCGTCGATATTGGCAGAAATGCTGGTAATGCCTATCTCCACCAGCCTCTTGGCCATCTCTGGGTAGGATCCAGCCTGGCCGCAGATGGATGTCTTGACTCCGGCCTCGTTGCAGCGCTCGACCACATACTCGATGAGCCTCAGAATTGCGGGATGCAACTCGGAGTACAGGCCGGCCACGTTCTCGTTGTTTCGGTCTACGGCAAGCGTGTACTGAGTCAGGTCGTTGGTGCCGAAGGATATGAAGTCGATTCCGTCCTCGATGAAGTCCTCGATGGTCAAAGCAGCTCCGGGGGTTTCAACCATGATGCCCACATCGATCTTCTCCAGATCCAGATTCTCCTCGAACATGATGGCCTTGGCTTTCCGGAACTCTGAAACGTGTTGCACCATCGGAAGCATTATGCCGACGTTGCTGAGGCCCATCTCATGCAGCTTTTTGAAGGCTCTGACCTCCAGGCGGAAGTGATCTGTCTCAGTCAGGTCACGCCTGATGCCGCGCCAGCCGAGCATTGGGTTGTGCTCGTGCGGCTCGTTCTCGCCGCCTTCCATTGCCCGGAACTCATCGGTAGGCGCATCCAGGGTGCGCACCCAGACCGGACGGGGGAAGAAAGCATCGGCCACGATCTTGATGTTCTTGACAAGCTCATCGATGTACTCCTCGCTTTTGCCGCTCTTGATGTACCAGTTGGGTGTCTTGCCAAGACCCAGGATCATGTGCTCGATTCGCAAGAGCCCAACACCGTCCGCCATTGTGGCTGCTGCGGCTTCGGCCCGGTCAGGTTCGCTTACATTGACCTTGATCTCGGTAGCAGTCATAGGTTTGGTGAAGACCACGCCACCTGCACTGGCTGCTGACGCCGTCTTGGCAGGTGCGGACAGGGCCACGCGCCCTTCGTAGACTATGCCCTTTCCCCCGTCCACTGTGATCTCTACGCCATCCTTCAGAACGGAGGTGGCCTTCTTGGTTCCAACTACTGCAGGGCAGCCAAGCTCGCGGCTAACGATTGCAGCATGGCAGGCCATCCCGCCCTCATCAGTAACAATGGCCCCGGCTCGCTTCATGCCCGGAACCATATCCGGCATGGTCATCTTGGTGACCATGATGTCGCCCGGTTTGACCTTGTCCAGATCTCTGCCGGTGGAAATCAACCGGACTGCACCAGTAGCCACTCCCGGAGCTGCTCCCAGACCATTGAGCAGAACCTTGCCGCTGGCCTGTGCCGATGCCCCAGACTTCTTAGAATTGTTTATGGTGGTGATTGGCCGGGACTGGAGGATGTAGATCTTATTCTTCTCGACGCCCCACTCGATATCCTGGGGAATGCCGTAATGCTTTTCTAAAATCTCGGCATACTTGGCGAGCTCCACTGCCTCGTTGTCGGTGAGGACCACTGCCTCTTTCTTTTCAGCCGGGACCTTGATAGTGACAGTCTTCTGGGTCTTGGGGTCCCTCATGATCATGATCTCTTTGGTGGCGATATACTTGCTGACGATCTTTTTGGTCTTCCTGTCCACCACGAAGTTGTCTGGAGAGACGCTGCCGCTCACAACTGACTCGCCCAGACCCCAGGCACCCTCGATGACAACGAGAGGCTCGCCAGTAGAGGGCTGAGAGCTGAACATGACTCCGGACTTCTCTGAATCGACCATCATCTGGACAATGGCCGAGAGATTGACCTTTTCATGCTCGAAGCCCTGCTCCACCCGATAGAATATTGCCCGTGCCCCGTAAAGAGAGGCCCAACACCTGCGAACTGCATTAAAAACGTCCTCGGCCCCCCGCATATTGAGGTAGGTCTCCTGCTGGCCTGCGAAGCTGGCATCAGGTAGGTCCTCGGCAGTGGCACTTGATCGCACGGCCACGAAGACCTGTTTGCCCTCTTGTTTGCACAGCTCCTCATAGCGGGATTTTATGGCGCGCTCAATGTCCTCTGGAACTTTAGCATCCATGATCAGCTTCTTGGCCGCCTCTTCAGCCTTGTGCAGCTCTTTCTCCTGATTAACATCGACATCAAGGGCCTCAAAGAGCCTCTTGGCAATGCCCGCCCGGTTGATGAAATCCCGGAAGGCCTGCGCCGTGACCGCGAACCCACCCGGTACGGGAACGCCGATGTTTATCATCTCACCCAGGCTAGCACCCTTGCCGCCTACTACGGAAAGATCCTCCTTTCCAACATCTTTCAGCCATACAACTGGGTCCATTGAATCATCCATCCCAAGATACGAATCTTCATCATATGCCAAGTATCTGCCCACCCATCCCTCATGACATTATATGAAGCTTTCACAGGATATATAGAATATATACAAAAGCATTTATCCTTGAGAGACGCCAAACCGCATCAATATGTTCAAGCGATTCTCTGGCGCGGCGGCGGCATTAGATATGCTTATCGATTGCTGTCGGCCGTTACGTGGCACTGAGATTCTTCAAACAGTCATGGCTGAAGGCCGGGTTCTGTCGCAGGATGTTGTATCTGCAGTGAGCCTTCCGGCATTTGATCGAGCTGCCATGGACGGATTTGCCGTGCAGTCCGCGGAGACGCAGGGAGCAAGACCCAACGCACCGGTTTTTTTGGAGAGGTTTCTGCCAATGAGAACCGGAATGCCAGTTCCCGCGGATTACGATGCGGTTGTAATGCTGGAGGACGTCGATAGGCATGGCAGCGTCCTTGAGGTCACGGCTCAGATGCATCCTTACAAGAATGTCTCCCGCGTGGGTGAGGACATTTCTGCAGGCGATACAGTTCTCTCGGAGGGGCACACGCTACGGCCACCGGATTTGGCTTTGCTCTCGGCTCTCGGAATAGCAGAGGTCCAAGTCTATGAGATGCCAAAAGTCGTCATCATCCCGACTGGAGGAAAGCTCCTGGAAATAGGCTCGCGCGCTTTGTTCGCTGGAGAAGCGTATGAGATAAATGGGCTCATGGCCCGGCTTTATGCTGAAAAATGGGGCGCATCTGCAACGAAGACGGGAATTGTGCCTGATGACGAAAACCTCGTTCGCGAGGCACTGAAAGTGAATGAAGGCGCAGACCTGATTATAATAATAGGCGGGACGTCGATTGGAGAGAAGGATTACGCGCCCAAAGTCTTGAGCGTGATGGGTGAGCTATTCGTGCATGGGGTGCGCCTGCAGCCTGGAAAGCCCACTGCCATTGGAGCCGTGGCAGACAGGCCCGTGGTCTGTCTGCCCGGATATCCGGTGGCCATGCTCATGGATCTCTATTTCTTCGTGCGCCCGGCTTTGCAGAAAATCGGCCACAGAAACGACCTTCAGCCTACAGTCAAAGCAAAACTGGCAAGAAAGATTCCCTCAAGGCCCGGATACCTGAGCCTTGTGAGGGTTGCCCTCAAAGATGGCGAAGCCGAGCCCATCATGATCTCCGGGGCAGGAATTCTCAGCTCTGTCGCCAGGGCAGACGGCTTTGTGATCGTGTCGGAAGAAAAGGAAGGACTGGAGGCAGGAGAGATGGTGGATGTTCTGCTGTTTGAGTGATATAGATTTTCTTAGAGAGAATATGACGCTCCTGCGGCCTTCGCTCTATTCCTCCTGCGTTTTCCACTTTTTCACATACATTGGGGCTTGGGCCAGTTCGTGCATCATGCCGTAGGATCTGCCGGATGGATAGTACTCCGCTCCCAACTGAATTCTGCCCGCCGCTTTTTCCCCGGCCATGTGCTCGATGAACGCCAGGGCCAGATCGATCCCGGAAGAGATGCCGGCTGATGTCCAGATGTTTCCGTCCCGTACCACTCGATCCTCCACCACAGCCACATCGCCTAACGCTCGCAGCCGGTCAAGGGAAGCCCAGTGTGTAGTGGCCTTTCGGCCTGTGAGTAGACCTGCCCTGTGAAGGATGAATGTGCCGGTGCAGACTGAGAGCACCGCATGGCAATGTTCTGCCTCTCTGGCCACGAACCGGATCAATGCGGGGTTGTCCACCTCTCGGCGCGTGCCTTGCCCTCCCGGAACCAGGAGAAAATTAAGCGGAGGGCAATCTGAGAACGAGACGTGAGGATTGATGGACATGCCGTTCTCAGAAATCACGGGTTCATGGCTCTCGGCAACCATTAGGCAGTTCTCAGGCCCTGCAGCATGCTTGCTCCACATAGATATCATCTCCCAGGGCCCGACCAGATCCAGGTCTTCTAGCCCAGGAAATATGAGAAAGCCAAAATTCATATAGCATAGACGGAAACGATTTTATAAGAATATTCCTACAGACTGGGTCAATTCCATTTAGGAGAAAGGATAATTAAATGTATGATAATTAATAAATAGTATGCAAATAGATAAAAATGGATGCAACTTTCCTGGAAAGGGGATTCATAATTGGCTTGTCA
Organism: Methanothrix sp.; assembly: GCA_028679775.1. Taxonomy (GTDB): domain Archaea; phylum Halobacteriota; class Methanosarcinia; order Methanotrichales; family Methanotrichaceae; genus Methanothrix. The sequence goes on from JAJRAX010000291.1 coordinate 5,965, forward strand.
ATTGCTGCGCCTGTTGGGCCAATCAGTCTCCTATGCATGCGTAGAACGCTGGCGGAAGGGCGACTATCCGGCATCGTTTCCGGCCTGGGAGCTGCAACTGCCGACGCTGCATATGGGTGTATTGCGGTATTTGGTATAACCATAATCTCAAACGCCCTGATCGGCCAACAAACGTGGCTTCGCCTCATTGGTGGCCTATTCCTTTGTTACTTGGGCATCAAGCAGCTTCTCGCGAGACCAGCAGAACGAGCAGCCTCGGCAGAAGGAAGCGGCCTAATTGGCACCTATGCCCAAACATTATTTCTGACGCTCATAAATCCTATGACGATTCTTTCCTTCGGGGCATTTTTCGCGAGCATGGGATTGATGAACGCGGCAGTGAACAACATGTCTGCGTGGGCTTTGGTCGGAGGCGTCTTCATTGGCTCATTCTCGTGGTGGATTATATTGGGCAGTTGTGTTGGCGCATTTCGGGAGAGATTTAACCAAAAAGCACTGAAATGGGTAAACAGAGCTTCAGCAGCGATCATAGCGGGATTTGGGCTCGCTGCACTCATTACCTGATCGTGACCAGCAAGAGCTACCATCGAGCCTATTTTCGAAATTCTGCTGTCGAGTGGCAGCTACCAGGGCATTTTATCCTTCATCTTTTTGATGTACTCCGTCCGGGTCATCCCCTGACACTCCTTCAGCGTCTCCTTGAGCCTTGAGCCATGCTCCTTGAGCCACTCGAATTTGGTGCAGCCGTCCAGATCGCTGCAGGAGCTGCACAGCTCATATCCCCTCTCACGGGCGCAGATTCTGATGGCGCAGTCGGGCGGGCCGCCGCCATTGGCACATCCTGCGCAGCAGGCGTTCTTCTCCATCCATTCCAGGCCCCTATCAACTGCCGTCCAGTCTATGGTCTCCCCGCCGGGAATGAAGGGCGACCACATGGGAATCTGGCATTCAACGATGTTTTTTTTCGTCTGGGAGGCGCCCTCGGCTACGGTGCCGTTTCCAAGAGGGCAGGAAGCGCAGACGACGCCACAGGGCCCAGCCTGATCTCTGATTCTGTCCATAGCTTCAGTCATCATATAGATATTGTTCACCCAAAATATTTATACTATTCTTCTGGTTCCTCGCAGTCTTGTGTGGATAATCTTGTCGTCGCCCTCGGCCTCCATGCCGGCGTGGCAGTTGCCGCAGACGACGGCGGGGCGCTGTTGACTGCGCCCCACACCATCTGCCGGACCCCTCCGCTGCCTCAACCTTGATCGTACTCCGACAGGCAGAACCGGCACCCGTTGTACCCGCGCCGGAGCGCCAACTGAAGATCGTCGAATGGGACCTTGTGGCGCCCGCTGATCTTCTTTGCCCAGGGACAGTTGGGCAGATGCAGCTCCCGACTGTCCGGATTGCTGTTGCCGATGTAAGCTGGCGTGCCAACCGTCCTAGCCACGAGGCTCACCCGGCCAGTCGTCCGTCCGTTCACCCGCTGCTCAATCGACACTGGATAAACCTCGCCCGGTCTCGCGCCGGGAGGCAGCTTCACCTCGATCTGAACCAGCGTATTCTCTTTAGACTTGAGCTTGATGCCGGTAAGCGATGCAGAAGCGCCTGTAAGCATTGCAACTTGGCTCACCATGCCGCCCTCCGACTCCCAGACCTTGTTCAGCCCGACGGACATAGATCCATCAAGATAGCGTGTCGGAATCTTGAGCCTGACCTCTCCACCCTGCGGAGCAGATGAGCAATCGATGTAGAGCGCACCAATGGACGGACCTGGAATGCCGGCAACATAGAACTCCGTGCTGGTAGTGCTGTTGGGCAGCATGTCTTTGATTATCTCGTTCTTCCATGCCAGGTTGTCTTCCCAACGCACTTTGTCAACGTCCTCCTGGAGCAGGGGATCTTCCAGGTGATCGACTGTGGCGAACAAACAAAAGTGTCCCGGATCGACCGTATTCACTGCCGGAGACGGTGGCGTCCATTCGAAGGCAGCGGTGACAGCTTCTCCATCACCACCCGCTCCATGAGCAGGCACCGTAATTGTTCGGATATTGCCAACCACTCCGTCCACTTTGATTCCATCGGTCTTCCAGTGGGGTTTTGTGAGGTTCGTTCCGGGATTCGCCCAGTAGAGCTTCACCTCGGCATTTGCGGCGACCTTCGATCCGCGATTGTGAACCCGCACGAAGACATAGTTCGTCTGCCCATATTCCGGATTGAGGGCCGGTGGGAGCGCAGGATCGTTGGTCAGGCTGACCCAAATGTCCGGCGACAGATAGAGGCATCCGGTAGACGGCGGGATGCCATCATCTGCGGGATTGTCCTTGATGTAGACCTCAACAAAATCAAGACCTGCAGTTACCACCAGAGCAAAATCTTGCTTCTGATTAACGCCAGGCATGGCCGTCGTCGGGACGTTGATGCCCGTTATCCGGACCGTATGAGTTCCTGTCTGCGGGACGTTGAGGACTACCTGCTGAACGTTATTGTTTGTAGTGGTTGCCTGGGTCGTTGTTCCGTCAGGAGCTATAACCGACAGGCGTAGCTGGTTGACAAGTCCTCCTGCCGCCGGAGTACTCTGGTAGTCAGTCCAGACGAGAGTAACTCGGAACGGGACCGATGCATTTACAACCGGGAATGCGTAGTCCCTCGATTCGACACCAACTGCATCCGCTGCAGAGTCGCGAAATTCCATCTTTGAGGGATATGCAGGGAATAGAGCCTGATCCAGGTTGATGCGGCCCCAGCCTTCATCATTGTTCGGGACCGGTCCGACTTCTGGTGTTGCATACTGACCTGCCATCGGAACAGAACCGTGGATCAGCATGGCTTTGATCAGAGCCGCTGATGGGCTGACTAGACAGGCGTTCTGCAGGTACTGGCGGATGAGTGCAACGGTTCCGGCGGTGATTGGAGTCGCCATGCTAGTCCCACCCATGAACATGTAAAAGTCCCGGCGGGCGTCTCCTACTGGCAAGAGCCCCCATCCGTCCTCGCTCGCAACGCTGGAGCGCACTGAGAGAATGTTTGTACCAGGAGCTACCACATCAGGCTTAATCCTGCCGTCATCCGTTGGACCCCTGCTGCTGAATGCTGCCATGCCCTCCGGATCGTCGGACACGTGATCCGATCTTAACGGATCTACTGGAAAATCAGCTAGCCAGGAGCCTGTTCCATAAACAATATCATATCCTGGCGCAGGAACCGACCCGGTCGGGCGGTTATTCTCGGAGGCCCCAACTGTGATGCAATTTTTGGCTGTGGCCTGGACAAGCAAAGAATCTGCATCGATCACGCCATTGCTGTTGCCGTCCCTTCCGTCATTGCCTGCTGCAAAGAGAATTACCGCGTCCTTATGCATCCAGGTAAATTCGTCAATGTTCTGGCTTTCAGCAGTGTACTGGCCATAGATGAAGTTTCCTGACTCGTCCTGGGCACCGCCCCAGCTATTCGAAAAGATCCTCGCACCATCATTGTAGGACTGCTGAAAGAGTGTCTTGAGATCGTCTGGAATGCCTAACAGGTAATAGCCGTCGGGCAGATCCGATTCGTAGGCGGGCTTGACGTTTGCGTATTGCTCTACTGCCTGAAAGACCAATCGAGCATTGTATGCCATGCCGCGTATGCCGCCACTTGATCGCGCACCGTTGCCCAGCACCGATCCTGCCACGTGAGTTCCATGACCGCTCTCCAAGTCTGCAGCTCCGTCATCCCAGCTGGCGTTGTCGAGGTATGGATGAATCCATGCAGGGATCGCCCAGCTGTGAATAGCAGCAATTCTGCCCTCGAAATCGTCGTGAATGGTCGCATCGTTGACGCCAGTGTCCAGACCTGTATCCGCCACGGCAATGATCTGACCTTCACCATCAAGCCCGTGATGGCTCCAAACCGGCTGCACGCCGATGATGCCGGCAGATACATCGTTGGCAAGTTTAGGCACAACATAGGGCTCAATCCACTGCACGCTTGGAAGCACTGCAAGAGCACCAATATTGGCAGGATCTAGGGATATGCGCAGGACTCCTTGATCTGCTGAGATGACTGTCCCGCCCAGGCTCTCTACCTTCTTTTGGACAGTAGCCGTGTCGTCCGTCCGGTGAAGGAGAACACGCAAGTTGCCAAGCAACGTGGGCTTAAACGCCTCAGACAAAATCACAGCCTTTCGAAGAGCAGCCGGGGTGATCTTACCGCGAACGCCCATCAATAGAGGGCTGATCTTGTAGGTTGGCTGGTAGGGACCTACCCAATTAACGAAATCGAGCTGAGATACCTGATCTCTTATTATCGGAGTCATCCGCACCAAAAAGGCGTTCTCTGGGACATAATCGCCAATGCTTCCACCCAGCTTCTGGACCGCATCAATCCATTCCTCTTTTGCCGGTCCCACAAACTGAACGATCCAATACAGCTCTGCAGTTGAAACAATATCGGCGGCGGAGAAACTCAATTTCTTAGGCCCGACAGGGACTTCGACAGATGGATCGAACTCGATCGACCGCAGCTTGATCTTTCCAATGTCTGCAACAGTCTCCAGTTGAAATCCTCTGCTCGTGAGCAGCTTGGCTTGCTCTTCGTTCACCTCGGCGAGAATGCTGCCTGGGTAGGTCGCAAGTATCCGGGATACGCCGTCTTCAGCCTGGCTTCGTCTATCTCGCTCTCCTTGGTCAACGAAAATCATGACTTGTTTGGCATTCATTTCTTATCCTCCTTTTAATGCTGAATTCCCTGACACAATCTCGATGAGTCCTCATGGGAAACCATAGCGGCGCATTAGATAAAAAAACAAACACAAGCAGTTCTTTCGAACTCTATGGTTGAGGAATTCGTTGGTCTGTCAATATTCTAAAATACTAATGCTTATGAAACTATATAATTATTTCGTTAAGTGCTGCTCTCTCATTTGAGCCATTGCACTCGCAAGCATCACAGGCCCGTCAAATCCCCCTCTAGCCCGGCTGGAGTCGACGAAGACCTTGTCCATCAGCACAGGCGCGCCGTAGGACTGGGCCTTGCATAGTAATAATAGCGTCCTGAAGATTAGGTTGCCTGAAACCCCCTCCGGCGCTATGACTATGTCGTCGCCCCGGCAGCTTTCAATTAAAATCCCTTTGTGCCTGGCCTCTAGCCCTGCCTCCTGCGCCCGGATGGCAATCAGTTCTCCTTCGGCCAGACTTCGGTCCACTCGCTCGCACCGTCCCCTGTCCTCCATCCGGCCACCGGAGAGCACCGCAGCTTTTGCAGCTATGCCCATCCCCTGCAGAAATCCCGCTCCTCCCCGCAGGAGTTCCAGCCTATCAGCTACGCTCTCGCCCTCATCAATTCCCACTGGTCCCAGCAAAAAGGCCCAGCCGGACAGTTCCAGCAGAGCCAGCCGCCGCACTCGGACGCCAAACTGTTCTGACACTGCCAGCATGGTCCTTCCTGCTGGCATATTTCCCCTCACAGCTCCATCGATCTCTCCTTCGGCTAAGAGGCTTGCCAGCTCCTTCCATGGCTCCTTGCTGGCTACGTAGTCTAAAGAGCACTCGCATCCAGGTTCGCCTACCAGCAGCAGCTTTGCGTACTCTGTTGCAGACTGCAATGATGCTATCAGATCAGAGTCTGCGTTCCAGATGCCTATGCCGATGCGGGCGTGTCTGGATCTGGCCCGCTCCTTTAAAGAGCCAATGAATTTTGAATCCATGTCCGTCCAAGATTTTGCTAAATTAGTGCTCGATGCTAACGTTCACCACAATAGATGCCTTTCAGTGAATGCCGGTCACGCACTCCTTCTCGAAATCAAAGAGCACCATATCTTTGGATTTTCCTTTCTCCTCACTTCCACTGCGAATGATGAGCTTCTTCTCAGCCGTCACCCGGCCAATCACTCTGGCGGTCAGCCCGCGCCTCTCGAAGACCTCTAAAACTGCGGCAGAGTTCTCAGGCTTCGTGGTGACTACAAATCCCATTCCAGGATACATCTTCAGCCAGGCTCCCAGGTCCAGGCCTGCGGGGACGGCTATGGCGTCAACATCCACTATTGCCCCTACATTGCTCGTCTCCAGAAGCATTCCTAGAGTGCCGAGGAGCCCAGGATTGCTTATGTCTTTTCCGGCTTTGACCAGGCCTCTCTCACCGAGCTCCTGCATACTTCCCAGTTGGGTGAGAAGCGTCTCGCTGTCCTTGAAGCTCGTGGTGTCGAAGTTGATGGCGAACCTGGGATGAGGCTGGCCGTTCATGTCGGCTGCCGCCACCACCACGTCGCCGGGCTTTGCTGTGCTGCTCAGAATAACGCCGCTCTTCTTTGCCTTTCCCAAAATCGCCACATCAAGAGCACTGTAGGGCGTGTCCGGATGCAGGTGCCCGCCAATGATTGGCACATGAAATTTTTCGATTCCCTTCTTCATGCCCAAAAGCACTCTCTTCGATATCTCGTCATCTCCAACAGAGAGCACATCCACCATAGCCACCGGCCAGCCGCCCATGGCCGCGATATCATGCACGTTGACCAGAATTGAGCAGTATCCGGACCACTCAGGGTCAACCTCCATGAGCTTGGACCAGATGCCGTCCGCAGCGAGAAGCATGACCTCTTCTCCGTCGTCAATCACCGCAGCATCCTCTCCAAAGGAGGCAATGATGCGTTCTGACTCAATGGGAAAAAACTGCATGATGCTACCTATCTGCTTCTTGCGAGTGATGCCCACAAATCCTCGCAGCTCGGATGCCAGTGACTCCAGATTCATCCATCATGGTTTGTGGCTCTCATCAAAAAAAGATGACGCTTTGAATGAGGCCGGGCGCAAAGTTCATAAGCTCCAGTTCCAATTGGAAAGTCCCGCGTTTCGGAGGAGCTTTTCCTTCGGGAGAGAGGCTCCAGTGGAAAAATGTCACAAAGAATTTTCTAGAGTTCCTACAGATATCAAAAAACTTAAACTGCGTAAATAATAATAATAAATGTATTGATATCTATTCAGTCTAAACGATATTTGTCGCCAAATCTCCTCATTCGAAGCAGAGGGGTTGGCTGGCAATATCTTTTCTAAAGTGTGGGGAAATAATTATCCTGCAACCCATTTTTCATAAAGAACACTCGTTTATAAATTGGTCCATTGAAGTAAGAAAAAGAGCATTTGCTTTCCAACATGACATTCTCTTGAGACTTGATGCAGTCTGTGCCATTTCAAATTCCAGGAAAAATCTCGGCAGAACCTTTATGTGATCCCTGCTCATATCATATCCAGGGGACCGATAAATTGCTTATTCGAGATTGCAGTCAGGGCAAGAGCCTTCTGGCAAGGCTTGACAATGGCGCTGAGATCATAGGCCAGATAACCGATATCGTTAGAGATAGGAAAATAGAAGCCGCCACCTTTTATGCCATCGGTGCCCTCACCAGGGCGGACCTCGGCTACTATGATCAGGCTGGCCATAAGTACCACATTGCTCCGGTAGAAGTGCCGGTGGAGCTTGCCTCCTGCTCCGGCAACGTCTCGCTTCTGGATGGCCGGCCGTTTTTGCATGCCCATGCGGTCCTCGCCGACGGCCAAAGCCATACCTGGGCCGGGCACCTCGTCCGGGGAAGTATCTTTGCCGCTGAACTCTATCTGCAGGAGCTGCCGGGCCCGCGGCTGAACCGAACGCTTGACCCCGTCACCGGCCTCAACCTTTGGAGTGAATTGTGAATACCTCTGAGTACTTCGATTTTTTGCAGAATGGCCTGAAAAATGCTATGGATATCGCCCAGGCGGCCCGAGCCCAGGGATTGGACCCCTGTCGTGAGGTAGAGATACCTCTAGCTGTAGACCTTGCAGAACGTGTCGAGAAGCTGATCGGCATACCCGGAATTGCCGCCAGAATCCGGGAGATGGAAGAGCAGGGCATGAGTCGGGAGGAGTCGGCCCTGGCGATAGGCATCGATTTTGCTGAAGGTCGTCTGGGAAAGGGGGCCTCCAAAATCCAGTCTGTGGAAAATGCCATCCGCACTTCCGTTGCCCTGCTGACCGAGGGAGTGGTGGCCGCCCCCATCGAGGGAATCGCCAGGGTGGACCTTGGCAAGAACGATGACGGAACCGATTACCTCAAGGTCTACTACGCCGGGCCCATTCGTTCAGCAGGCGGCACAGCCCAGGCTCTATCTGTTCTCGTAGCCGATTATGTGAGACGGGCGGTAGGAATCGCCCCCTGGAAGCCGAGGCCTGAGGAGGTGGAGCGCTATGTGGAGGAGATAGGAGTCTACAAGCGCGTGGCAGGGCTGCAGTACTCTCCCTCGGACGATGAGATCAGGACTATTGTGCGGAACTGCCCCATCTGCATAGAAGGCGAACCCACTGAAGAGGAGGAGGTCTCCGGGTACCGTGACCTTCCCAGAATAGAGACCAACCGGGTTCGAGGCGGCATAGCTCTGGTCTCGGCTGAGGGCATCGCTCTGAAGAGGCCTAAACTCAAGAAACATGTCGCGAAACTGGGCATCACTGGCTGGGAGTGGCTCGACTCTCTGGCCAGCGGCAAGAAGGATGGCGGAGACTCGACACCTAAGTTCCTCCGTGATCTCATCGCAGGCCGGCCCGTATTTTCTCATCCCTCCAGGCCTGGTGGCTTTCGGCTGCGATACGGTCGGGCCAGGAATACTGGCTTGGCAGCCGCCGGCATAAATCCCGCCAGCATGTTGCTTCTCGGCGAGTTCATGGCCGCCGGGACCCAGATCAAGGTAGAACAGCCGGGAAAGGCGGCGGCAGTGGCTCCCGTCAGCTCAATCGAAGGGCCGACTGTGAGGCTTCTCAACGGCGATGTAGTTCGCTATGACTGCGATCAGGATATTTTGGAATGGATGCCCATCAGCTGCAAGGACCCCAGGACCATCCAGGCAGCTCTCAAGGCCCATGTCTCCAAGATTCTGGACCTCGGCGAGATTCTCATCAGCTACGGGGAGTTCCTCGAGAACAACCGGCCCCTGGCTCAGGCGTCCTATGTCTTTGAGTGGTGGGCGGAGGAGATGCTAAAGGCGGGCGGCGATCCTGCCGGAAAGGAGAGGATCGGCGGGGAGGAAGCCATTGCCCTGTCTCTGAAGTACGGCGTGCCTTTGCATCCTGCTCACACCTATCTCTGGCACGATCTTCTTCTGTCTGAGTATGAGCGCTTGGCGGCACTTGTCTTAGCCGAGGGCCGTCTTGAATCCGGAACGCTTCTCCTGCCATTGCCTGCCAAGGATGCCCTGGAGACCATCCTGGTGCTGCATAAGGTGAGAGGCGGAAAGATCATAATCGATGATCCTCTTGCTTTTCTGATCTGCCTGGGGCTTGAGCCGGATGGCAAGGGCCTGAAAAAGGTCATCGTTTCTGATGCAAAAATTGCAGATGCCGAAAAGAATGAAGCATCCGCTCTTGATGCTATCAACAGGCTTTCTGGCCTGGTGGTTCGGGCCCGCGCCCCCTCAAGAATCGGCGCCCGGATGGGTCGGCCTGAAAAGTCGGATAAAAGGCTGATGCGCCCGCCGCCCCATGTGCTCTTTCCCGCAGGAGAAGAAGGCGGCAAGTCCAGGTCCATCCAGGAGGCCGCAAAGCACGACACCAGCAACACCACAGGCATCGTCAATGTGGAGATCGAACGCCGGGTCTGCCAGAATTGCGGGCGGGAGGGTTTCCTTTTTCGCTGCGAATGCGGCGGATTTACAGAGAAGAAAAGGGTCTGCCCCAATTGCGGAGTTGCCGCCCCAGAGAAGTGCCCCAAATGCGGCAAAGAGACCACTGCTGCCTCCAAGATGCAGATTGATGTCAAGAAGCTATATCATCATGCCCTGGAGAACCTGGGCGAGCGCGAGCCGGATTCCTTGAAGGGCGTGCTCGGTCTCTCGTCCCGTGACAAGACCCCGGAGCCTCTGGAGAAGGGCATACTGCGAGCCAAGCACGGGGTGAACATCTTCAAGGACGGAACAGTCAGATACGACCTCACCGATCTGCCTCTCACTCATTTCCGGCCAGACGAGATAGGCACAAGTCCTGAGAGGCTTCAAGAGATGGGGTACACCGTGGACATGCATGGCCAGCCCCTCATCGCATCGGACCAAGTCTGCGAGCTGCGGGTGCAGGACATAATCCTCGCAAAGGATGCCGGGGACTATCTGCTCAAAGTGGCCCAGTTCATGGACGAGCTTCTCGTCAAGTTCTACGGACTCGAGCCTTACTACAATGCGTCAACTCCAGCAGATCTGATTGGCACTCTCATGGTCGGTCTGGCACCTCATACATCTGCAGGAGTTCTCTGCCGGCTCATCGGCTACAGCCCGGCCTCAGCCGGATTCGGGCATCCCTTCTTTCATGCAGCCAAGCGTCGCAACTGTGACGGAGATGAGGACTGCGTGATGCTTCTCATGGATGCGCTGGTCAACTTCTCTATGTCGTACCTTCCTGCCAAACGAGGCGGGAAGATGGATGCCTGTCTGGTCATGACCACAATTTTAAACCCGGCTGAAGTAGACAAGGAGGCTCATAACCTGGATTTGACGCATGTCTACCCACTGGAGTTCTATGAGGCTACGCTCACGAATGCCAATCCCAAGGATCTGGAGGCCAAGTTCGATCTGGTCTCGAAGAGGCTGGGCAGCGACGGCCAGTACGTGGGATTCAACTTCAGCCATGCCACGACCGACATCGCAGCCGGGCCCAAGAACAGCGCCTACAAGACCCTGGAGACCATGGTCGACAAGATGGATGCTCAACTTGAGCTGGCGCGCATGATTCGGGCGGTGGACGAGCAGGACGTGGCCGAGCGGGTCATCAACTCTCACTTTCTGCCCGACCTCATCGGGAATCTGCATGCCTTCTCAAAGCAGAAGGTGCGCTGCGTCAAATGCGGGGCCAAATACCGGCGTCCTCCTCTGAAGGAGACCTGTCCGAAATGTGGCGGCAGGATGATTCTCACTGTGCATGAGGGTAGTGTTCGGAAGTATCTCGAAGTCTCCATAAAGGTGGCCGAGGAATACGGCGTGAGCAGCTACACAAAGCAAAGGCTCCAGCTCTTGAAGATCGAGATAAACTCTCTCTTCAAGAATGACAGAGCAAAGCAGACAGGTCTTGCGGACTTCATGTGAAACTGAAACCAAAGCTTAATATGGATCTAAAAATTTAAATATCATTGTCAATCATAAAATGAGTGAGTTGCAAAAGAGATTTGAAGTGTTCTGGTCAGACGTTAAGCATAAAATTTTAGAAGAATGGGATAGGATGAGGGGATGACATTTGATGCTTAAAAAGGGGACAGCAATCTTAATGCTGGCGGCTGTGCTTGTGCTCGCTGGTGAAGTGCTGGGCAATGCACAAAACGATGTGACCTACATTCCAGCTTCAGAGGATGTTTACCTCAGCATGGGGACGGATCGTGTCACGGTCTTTAATCAGAGCGATATATTGCTCTGCGCGGTCAATGTGAGCGAGACAAACGGGACCCTGGATATCAGCGATCCAGGCTGTCCAGTGATTCAGTTCGATATCTCTGGGCAGAACATCACAGAGGATGATATGGCGGTAATGCTTCTGAAAGCAAAATCCGTCCTGACGCAGGGCGACCCGGTAATGGTGGTAATGATGTCCATCGGCTCGGATTGGGATGAGAGTTCTGACTACACCACATTTCTGGTCAATATCCTCCCAGCCTGGAAGATCATAAGTGAGAAAGACGCTACGGCCATGAACAGCAATACCGACGGTGATCTCGTATTTGCCTTTGATGTCTCCAAAAAATTGTCGGATGCCTTGGCCAAAGGCGAAAATGTCTCCTTCCTTCTGCAGGCAAATAGCAACAGCAGCTCGGAGATATCCTTCCTTTCGCGAGAGAGCGGAGAGGGACCGTGCCTGGTTATCATGCCCTATCCCAGGCCGTTGGAGAATCTCTCACAGGATGAGGCATTTGACGCGGCTATCGTCTTGCCGGAAAACGCGGGCAACACAAGCCTGTCTGAGCAAGATGCCGCCGAGCCCTCTATTGCCGAGGCTGGCCAGATGAAGAGCAATTTGAGTGCAGATGAAACGCATGCTTTGCTGATTGCAACCGGCAAAAATCCAGAGGCACTTATTTTTTCTGCCTTTTCTTCTTAATTTCGATTGATCCGATCTCTGCACAATCCGTCCACAAGAAAAAAATAGTTCGGAGGACGTAAACAGATCTAATGGACTTCTTTACTCATGCTCTCCTGCCTTATCTCCTGGGAAGCTCTTTAAATATCGGGAAAAAGCGC
>JAJRAX010000393.1 GCA_028679775.1 Methanothrix sp.
ACCTGTATGCCACGAGGCATTCCTTTCGACAAGACGATTATTTTGAGGTAGATTGCTGGTGGTCGAACGCCACCTTCAGGCGGAGTGATTGCCATGAGTCTCACTGCGAGAGCGATTCTACTGGTTCCATTGTTCGGAATTCCAGCGGCGATCCCCTACGGTTTCTTCGGGTTCCTGTTCGGCGCGGGAGTGGGGTTGGCTCTCGCCTGCGTCATGGATGCCAGGGCGCGCATCTCCAGGGTTGAAGCCGAGCTGTCGGAGCTGCGGGCGCTCCTCCACGAACGGCCCACCCCATCGGAGGCGCCGGCGGAGCCCTCGGACGATCTCCCGGCTCGGGAAGAAGCGCGACCGTGGGAGCGCGGGCAGGCGGCGGCGCAGATCGAACCCGAAGCAGCGCCCACCGGCGAGGATCTCCAGGCGGGAATCCCTGAACATCCACCCATTCCATCCGGGGACTCGCCACCGATCGAAGCCGAACCCGAACGCACGATGGACAGGACGGTGCATTGGGGCCCACCTCCCGCTGCCGACGCCGTTCTGCGATTTCTCACCGGCGGCAACCTGCTGGTCAGGGCCGGCTTGATCATTCTTTTCGTCGGCGTGGCGTTTCTCGTGAAATACGCTTCGGACCGCCGTCTGCTTCCCATAGAGATTCGTCTCATCGGCGCCGCTCTCGGGGCGATGGCGCTCCTCGCGGTCGGCTGGCATTTGCGGAACAAACGGGAGAACTACGCTCTTACGCTTCAGGGTGGGGGAATCGGCATCCTCTACCTGGTGGTTTTCGCCGCCTTTCGGCTCTACGAACTCCTGCCCGCGTGGTTCGCCTTCATCGTCCTGGTGGCGCTCTGCGCCCTGTCCGCGGTGCTCGCCATCCTTCAGAATTCCTTGAGCCTCGCCGTCTTCGGGGCCGTGGGAGGGTTCCTCGCGCCGATCCTTGCTTCCACGGGCAGGGGCAGCCACGTCATGCTCTTCAGCTACTACGCAGTGCTCGATGCGGGCATCCTGGCCATCGCGTGGTTCAGAGCCTGGCGGATTCTCAACCTCACGGGTTTCGCCTTCACCTTCGGCATCGGCGCACTCTGGGGCCATAGTTACTATGCCCCCGAACACTTCGCCTCCACCGAGCCCTTCCTCATCCTTTTCTTCCTGTTCTACGCGGCCATTGCGATCCTTTTCGCCACCCGCCAGCCTTTGCACCTCAAAGGGTACGTCGACGGCACGATCGTTTTCGGAACGCCCATCGTCGCCTTCATGCAACAAACGGTCCTGGTCCGCCCCTACGAATACGGGGCGGCCCTGAGCGCGACCGGCTTCGGGG
>JAJRAX010000394.1 GCA_028679775.1 Methanothrix sp.
GCGCGACTTTTTGCGCAGCTACAAACCCCCGACATTGGTGGTACTCACGCCCGCCAATTCATTGGTGGGTAGTTGACATAGCCCTGGAGAAGCCGCCTTCGCTCTTGAGAAAGACTTATCGCCTAACCCGTCGCTGTTCCTTGAGGAATGCCAGTCATAAGGAGGAAGGCAAATTTAGGTAGGGGCGATGGGGCTTGATGGCTGGCCAGGCCTACAGCTCCATATATCTCATTCAGCATAACGGTTGTGAGTTACTAACCAGTTGGTATTTTGTGATAGGGAAACATTATGGCTTGCAGCAAAGTGACTTGGGTGTGGTTGCTTCACTGAGGCCCCATATCGAGACTTTTTGAAGCAAGGCTATCTATTCAACATAGAATATACAATCATTAAAATCTAGATGAGTAGAACAAATGGTCGCCAACTCAGAGGTCTGTGCTATGTCAGGCTCCGTACTCTATCCCACAGGAGAAACCTGGAATAGCCATTTTAATAGTAGTCGCAGCATCTGCATTTGGACTGATCTCCCCATGACCGACCCCGACCCCCTCTCCCGCGCCCTCCAGCTCCTCGCCGCACGCCAGCCCGACCGGGGCGAGGAGCTCTTGCTCCGCTGCCTAGAGCTCGCGCCGCAGCACTCCCACGCCTGCGTGGCCCTTGGGGATCGCCCGCCTGAAGCTCGCCGACCTGCCGCGGGCCAGAGAGCACGCCGCTACGGGCCAACCCCAGCAACCCTGTGGCCCCGAAGAACCTGGGCGCGATCCTCGGCCAGGAGAAGGGCAGCCTGTGGGCGCTTTACTGCCTGCGCCGCTCCTTCGAGGCCGACCCCAAAGACCCGCAGACCGTGTACGGCCTGGCCTGCGCCTAGGGCGGCATCGAGCAGGCTCAGAAGCACTTACAGATGATGCTTTAATCTTGAAGAGCAGTTTTCAGAAGATTCAGAGGATTTTCAATCTTTCTCGACGTTTCCTGCATTCCTCAATCCCTCTCTTATCATTTCATCCGGGATATTTTATTACTTGATAAGTAACTTTAAATCCTAAAAATAACTCAGTACTAAAAATAGGTACATCAAAAAAATAATTATGGTGATTATCAGTGGCATTCACTCTGATCAGGGGCACATTTCATGTGGCAGGCTACAGCCCGGACGGCGACTCAATTCGATTCAAGGCTCAGGATCCATCCCTTTGGAAGAAGCTCTCCGGCCCGGCTGCGGCTTTGAACGCCCGCGGCCATGCTCAATTGAGAATTGAGGCAGTGGATGCTCTGGAGACTCACTATCAGGGCTACTGCCAGCCCCAGCGCCTGGCTCAGGCCGCCACAGACTGCCTTCTCTCAAGCCTTGGCATCGATGATGTCACCTGGGATGAGTCGCATAGCCAGGTGCTCTCAGCACAGGACGGGACAGTGGGCTACATCCTCTGCCGCAGCACAGAGAGCAACCGCCGGCCAGTGGCCTTTGTCTTCGTCGGGGTGGCTGATGAGAAGGACGGAAGTGAGATTGTGCTGGATGTGCCGCGCCTCAAAGAGAGCCTCAATTTCCTGCTGCTGGCCAGAGGCCTTGCCTATCCCATGTACTACAATGGCCTCTTCTCAGACCTGCGCCTTCCTCTTACCCAGGCAGTAAAAGATGCCCGGAAAGAGAGACTGGGTCTATGGCCCTGTGACAGGACCACAAAGGGATTCTCCGTATCAGATCTGAAGACGATTACAGATGAAGCTGCCATTCTGCCCAAGCTCTTCCGCCGTATCGTCAATTACATGGGTGAGGGGGGCAGCATTATTGGATTCAAGGAGCACCTGCAAAAGAGCTGCGAGCCGCTGGTCAGAATCGAACAGGTGCATTTCAGCCGGCTGGATGCCCTGGTGCAGATGAGGGGCGAAAAGGTGAGGATGGCCGAGGTTCCGGAGAATCTGATATTTATGGACAAGGTGCTCTGCAAAAAGAGTTGAATGCAGAAAATAACGCAGGGAATAAAATAGAGGCTCAGATCAGCAGTCCTTTGGGGCTTCTGTTCTGGCCTGTGGCAGAATATGCCGAATTTATGCGGTAATCTTGCTTTTTGCGATATACTTGATGAGGTCCGGGCCGAGCCTGGCCTTCTTTTGAACCTGGCTTGCCAGGTCGTCCA
This sequence comes from Methanothrix sp., assembly GCA_028679775.1. GTDB lineage: Archaea > Halobacteriota > Methanosarcinia > Methanotrichales > Methanotrichaceae > Methanothrix. The sequence goes on from JAJRAX010000394.1 coordinate 2,136, forward strand.
TTGGCGCGCCACTGGCTACCAGAGAGCGGATCTCTTCCAGCGTGGCATCGTCCACTGTGAAGTACTCGTCCAGGTCCTTTCTGTGGCCCCAAACGTCACCCTCCAATAGCTCAATGCCCTGCATGTCCAGGAA
>JAJRAX010000395.1 GCA_028679775.1 Methanothrix sp.
TGTTGATAGCGCGTGTAACGGAGAGGAAGCACTGGAAAAACTAAAACATACCTATTACAAGCTCATCATTTCCGATATTGATATGCCCAGCAGTGATGGCATTTCCTTTTACCAGCAGGCACTCCACTTATTTCCCGCGATCAAAAAACGTTTTTTTTAGCGGCAAGTTTACCCCGGAACATATTTCTTTTATCTCGGAACAGGGGGTGCGCTTTATCAGAAAACCTGCCACCATTAAAGAAATTCGTCAAAACGCTTTGGCAATACTTTTTAGATCAAGGATCTTAACAAAAAAGGCAGTATAACCAGCGGCTGAGGATTGGCTGATAAAACTACGACGCGCAGTTGCCGTGTCGTGCGAAAATGGTGGGGAACAGTGATGAGGCGCTCTTGCGGCCCTGCTATCGCGTTCCTTTTATCATGAATTGATCGGAAAAGTACTCATTCGAAATGCCGGTGTCAAACCAGAAAAGATAGTTCGACCAATCCCGGGTGGCATAATCAAAAATTTTGTTCCCCTTACGGTCAAACTCAGGAGGACCATGAAGGGTTTTGTGATTGGTAAGAAGATTGTGGGCGTACAGATCGCCCAGCGTCCAGTAGACGGGATTTTTCGGATAGAGGTGAGTCATAAAGGGAAGGGCGATTCTTTCCAGCACGCCCTTTTTATTATAGATTTCCTCGTAATAACATGCTGCTGAGGTCTTGTCGTAGTAGAGAAGGTCTCGGGATATGGGCCACTTTTTATTTCGGGGGGCCATCTCTACGACTACGCAGTGCTTTCCATCCATGTAAGCCCGATGAGGTTCGGAGCCATAGCAATTGCTGATCGGTGGCTGATCTACGTAAATGGTTTTTTCGCCGATAATGTTCATATCCCATTTCCCGGGATTGCGATCAAATTGGTCAAAACTCACGTCCATCCCGGTTGGGAAATCCATATCCTGCCCCGAGGGTATTCGACGGACACGCCGGATACTCGGATGATAAATCATCATTTCATTGTCTTTGGTTTCATCCGCCGGCTTTGAGACCAAGAGAGATATTCCTCGAAAATCCTGGGGTTCATAATAGTAAAGCATCTTTTTGTATCTCAATCCGTTTTCGCCATAGTAAGGTTTAACGTATAAATTAAACTTTCGTGTTCTTATGGTTCCATGTTTATCAATAAGATCACCTTTTATTTCGCCGACCCAGTTCCGTAAGGGTTTTATTTCCATGCCTGAAATACCGGTATGAGCCTGAACATAACACCGTGCATTCCAAGGACCAGATTTGGGCAATTCATCACCCTTGGCACAGAGGGTGTAGACTTGCGTGGGCGGTTTTGTGGTATCAATGCCTGCCGTGAGGGGGGCAATGTTCAGGCCGATCGCCTCATGGGGATAGCCGAAAACTCCCACCTCATCAGGGATCGCATCCACGCCCATGGGGGCCTGTTGGTCAGAAATCTCCACTTCCTGCCAGGAGGTGATGGTATTATCCGGCCCCATTACCGGCCGGAGGGCTTTTCGGGCGAAAGAAGTGCTCGAGAAGCTCATAACCAAGACCAAGGACATGAGGAGCATTAAAGGTATCAATACTCTGGTTAACTTCATGCGTGATCCTCTCCTTTGCTAAGATGGCAGGGAAATGAGGCCGCCTTCGTGGGTTGGTAATAAACGCGAGAGCACAGGATATATCTGGGAGAAAATAGATTATCTAACCCCGAAAAAA
>JAJRAX010000034.1 GCA_028679775.1 Methanothrix sp.
AAGGGCAGTATGAATTTATCCAGCCCCTGAACCGACTCAAAGGTGCATACCATCGCTTTCAGAGGACTGTATGGGTGCTCAATGTCGCGATGATATCCTCAGCAATCTACTGCCTGGCGGAACTGGCAGGCCTTCCCGCGTTTATGAGCTTTTATTATCAGGATGCACCACTTCTCGCGACATCTCCTGCAATCCTATCCATAATCCTTGGCCTGGTCACTGCGACCTTCATCAAGAGACGAAAGAAAGGCGATATCTTCCCGCTCCTGGGCCCAGAGCTTTCTGAAAAAGCCCGCGCGGCTTATGACAATCGCGAGGTTGACACTCTGCCAATGCAAAACCTGGCCAGCGAGCTCAAGGTCAGCCTGAACACGATCAAGCCATCCAGGATCCTTGATACCAGACAGATCAAAGGCAGAGCCCTTGCTTTTGCGCTATTGCTTGGTGGCGCCGTTATCCTGGCCCAGAGCGATATTGTGACACCCTCCGACTTCCAGACGCTGGCAGACCTGAGAGACAAAGCGCTTTCAGCTCTGCAAGAGGATACGGGTGATCAAACGCAAAACCATACGATCAACCTCACAGGCAACATCTTTGGCAAGCCCTCATTGGCAGTTTTGAACGAGAATAAGGTTGAGATCATGATTGATCCTGGAACGGGAGCCGGATCTCTCGCCAGAAATACTGAGCCCATACAACGCGTATTCACAAAATCCCAGGCAGGAGAAGCGGCAGCAGTCCCATCCGAGCTTTACATCGAGAGCCTTCCTCCTGAGAACAAGGATATTATTAAAAAATATTTCACAATTCTCTCTCAAAGCGACAAATGATGGAGAGAGATCGTCAGGGGTGTCGATTGCGTTGATTATGTCGATTGCTGCCCTTGATGTTCTCATGACTTCATTCTTAGAGATCTAGTATTCGCGCCACGAGCCCCTTGCCCTCCTTTGAGGAGAAGAGAGGTATCTGCCAATCCGTTGCAGCCTGGCCGTCCTGGCGATAGACCATTACGCCCCGCCTTTCCCATGCCGGGGTCCGTGCCAGATTTGTGCCCTTTTGGAAGACCAGCTCATGGATATCAGATTCGCCGAGGCCGCGAAGCTTCTCCATAGCCTGCGTCGGACTGAGTCCATCCTTTTGCAGCATATAAAAACCATAGGAAAAGACATGATTTCTCCAGGCCTCATCCTGGCGCTCATCGAGGTATTCACAGATCTCCGAGCGACAGAGAGGGATGGTGCGACAGTCCATGGTGACGAGCCTGCCTAGATCCAAAGAGAGAGCAGCAGAGAGAAAGCCTGCAATCAGTGAATCAATCTTCTCAATCCTTCCGGCAAGGGGAAGCTCCAAGAAGATGAGGCTGATCTCGTCAGAGAACGTGAAGGCGAGAGCCGGAGAGAGCCCGGAATCCAAAAAGATGCTCTGCACTGCGCCCACCATCGATCGAGCAAAGCCGATGTCATAGGGCTTCGTGCTTGCTTCAAGTATCTTCTTAAAGCCCCGGCCATCCGCCCGGACGGCCAGTGGTGCACGTGCAAAGAGGCTGGAATAAATCTCCCAGCTACTCGACTTTACGCTCTTCCTTTGCATTTCTGGTCAGGTGCCGGATGATGATGATGTCACCCACTGCGGTAACCCAGCGATAGGGTATTATGATGCCCTTACCTTTCTGATCAAATAGCTCACGGTTCAAGTCACCGAGAGCTAGTCCACTCACCACGCCGTTCTCAGGATCAAGGACGGCATCGTCCACTCTGCCCACAAAGATGCCCTTCTGAGTATAGACATCCTGGTCCAGGAGCGATGTGATTTCGACATTCATTTAGAATCATACAATAAAAGTTGTGTATTGGATATTAACTTTGCTCTGGATAATTTGGATCGTATCCATGGTAATTATTCCAGGGATCATAACTGGAATTGCTGTCAGCGATAAGGCTATAGATACTGTTTCCTGCATAGTATCCCGTAGAGAATCCGGTGGCATAATGGCTGAGATTCTGAAGCTTGGTCTGACCATACGCGATACCGCTATCACCATAGCCCAAATTGAAATGAGAGGTATAATAGTCATCAGGATACTCCAGCGTCCCATTGCTGGCTGAGAAACCCCTTGGCGTCCCACCCCAACCCCAGAGACTGCCGGACGCTGTTTGGGAGACTGCAGATGAATTTGATTCAGATGCTTCAGGCGACGGAGACTGAGGGATTTGTTGAGAGCCTGAGCTTGAGCTCGAGTTGCCCTCATACTGCCAAACAACGGAGTCTCCAGTGAGGCAGGCAGTGAGGCAGGATATCATAGCAACTACCGTCAGGGCCAGAAGTATCTTTTGCCGGTGGATCATTTCCGATCGCATGATAGGCCTGGCCTACCTAAAAGCATAAAAACATATGGTAATCACACTTCAAATCATGCTTCAGCAGCTTCTACCGCCAACTGCAAAAGCATTATATTTAACTCCTGCAAATCCCATCACGGAGTGAACAAAAAGATGATGGTGGTTGGTATCTGTGGCAGCCCCCGCAAAACCGGGAATACGGAGTTCCTCTTGAATGAGGCCTTGGCCGCAGCCAAGGAGAGGGGCTTTGAGACTGAGAGGCTTCTCCTCTCCGAGGCGAAGATAGATTTCTGTAATGACTGCGGCGGGTGCAGCAAGGGAAAGGCGTGTCCTAAAGAAGATGACATGTCTCATATCCTTGAGGTTCTGGAGAGGGCTGATGGCATCATTGTCGCCTCGCCGGTGTATTTTGGCAGCGTAACTGCGCAGCTCAAGGCACTCTTTGACCGAACCATACCTCTGCGCCGACAGGGATTTCGTCTCAAGGATAAGGCTGGATGCGCCATCAGCGTGGGCGGATCGAGAAACGGAGGCCAGGAGAAGACCCTGGAAACGGTACATGCATGGATGCACATTCACGGCATGATAGTCGTTGGAGATGACGCTCATTTCGGCGGCATTGCCGTGCGGCCCGCGACTGAAGACCGCATCGGCAGGAAGACAGTTGTCGCAAGCGCCAACAAGCTGTGCGACTTGCTCGAGAGAACTGAGAAGAAGAAGAGTTGCTGGGGCGGGGATTGAGGCAGAAATACCTGGGGGAAAAGGGACTTGTTGTTCTCATAACATTTCTAAGCGCCTTCGTTCCATTATCTACCGACCTCTATCTTCCGGCCTTGCCAAGTATGGCCGAGCATTTTCATGCGTCACCCGATCTCGTTAACCTCACACTGATCCTATTTTTTGTATTCTTTGCGGCAGGAAACCTCTTCTGGGGGCCGCAGAGCGATAAGTATGGCAGGAGATCAGTTCTGATCGTCAGTCTATCGATTTATTCCCTGGCCGGGTTTCTGTGTGCGGGCTCGGAAGACATCTACTACCTGATAGCCTTTCGAATCATGCAGGCGATAGGAGGGAGCGGTGCTTTTTCCGTGGCCACGGCCATCATCAAGGATGTTTATGATAGCAAAAACAGAGAGAAGATTTTAGCCATGGTGCAGTCAATGGTGCTCATATCACCAATGGCCGCGCCGGTTTTAGGAGCGTTCCTGCTTGGTTTTACGAGCTGGAGAGGAGTGTTTTTGATTTTAGGTGGCATAGGATTGATCGTCCTGGCTCTCGCCATGGCTTTGGAGGATACACTGGAGAATCGCTATACTGGAACAGCGCGGCAGGCCTGGGGAAGGCTAATGGCTGTCGCAAAAAATCCGGGGTTCACCACGCTGCTCGCGATCTTCTCTCTTCTGAGCGTCTCCAGCCTCGCGTTCATTGCATCATCCTCATACATTTACATTAACGGTTTTGGCCTGAGCGAGCAGGTTTACAGCTACTATTTCGCCTTCAATGCCCTCGGAATGATCTCCGGGCCAATGCTTTACCTTCGACTTGCCAGGCACTTCTCCCGCCGATCGATCATTACGGCTTGTTTCGCTGCAATCGCATGTAGCGGCATTCTCATTGCACTCTTAGGAGGCAGGAGCCCTCATCTATTCGCCATTGTACTTCTCCCGGCCACGATCATGAGCAGCTGCGTGCGCACGCCAGGGTCAAACTTGATGTTAGAGCAGCAGGAGGAGGACACAGGCTCGG
>JAJRAX010000292.1 GCA_028679775.1 Methanothrix sp.
AAAGCTCCCCGTGAGGCTCTGGCGGGCGTCTGCCAGGCGCTCGTCGGGGCCGAGTTGCCGCTGGCCGTGGGCTGGGAGGCATCGATTGCAGACGATCTGGCAACCAACTTCGCACGTAGGTTTTGTAGAACGCTTGGTGCGCAAATTGCAGAAGGCTTAATAAGTTATGAATCAGTTGCTTATTGAGGATCATAGATGAAATTGAAGGTTCTGGTCAGCGAGGGTGAAGATGGATGGCTTGTTGTGGAATGTCCGTCCATTCCTGGCTGTATCTCGCAGGGAAAGAATCTGCAAGAAGCTCTTGACAATATCAAAGAGGCTATAGAAGGCTGCCTGGAAGTAATGGATGAAAGGGTTAAGGCAACTGGCAGCAAGCAAATGATGGAAGTAGTCATCTGATGTCTAGGCTGCCAAATATATCTGGCAAGAAAGCAGTCAAGGCCTTCCGCAAAGCCGGTTGGATAATTGCCCGGCAAAAAAGCAGTCACATGATATTGACCAAATCGGATTCTATTGTCATTCTGTCCGTTCCGCTTCATGATGAGCTGGATAGAGGAACGCTGAGGGGGCTAATAGGGATGGCCGGGCTCACAGTAGAAGAGTTCATAGAGCTTTTGTGAGCGATTCTATGGCGGATGTTGCATAAAGTTCCTGGCATATAATGTGCCGATTTATTCGATCCGTTTAGCGCACTGCTACCTGAACCGGATCGGACTGGGTGCGAGGTGCCATCCGATGGGGTTTTAATCAAGAACCGCTCCTCGCATGACGAAAAGTTCAAAGCGAGAGGAGTCTCGCGCAGGGTGGCGCAGTTGCCGTTCAGGCAATTGGCAAATGATTTGAGACTGTCTCCGTCCACTACAAAAAAAGCTCGTTGGATTCGAGGATTTTTGATCAGGATTTGTCTGCGGAGCATGAAAAAGTTTAGATATTGATGCAGACAGAGGCTGCAAGTGTAATGGATGATGGTCTAATTGGCGAAGAGGTCTAAATCAGGTCCGGGATTGAAGGCGGCGAAGCCAAAAAGCGTTTTTGAAAGATCTATTCAGATCGACTACAAGGGACTTATTAAGTCTGTATCAAAAGGGGTCATCCATCTTGCCTCCGGAAAAGTTGAGGAAGCTGGCATCGATGCCACAGAAACGCTGTCGTCTCTTGGATTGAAGATCGAAGACCCAGGGGAGCTTGCATTCCTTCTCATCAATCGTTCATTGGCCAAAGCCCTCTTGGAACTGGTGAATGAGAGTTCCAGTCAACAGTTGATTGACGACAAGGTTGATCTGGATGCCATACTCGAACAAATCGATTTTTCCAGCTTGTCAGGCGAAATTGCCATCGATCGGAAGTTCTTTGACCGGCCCGCTGAGCTGCCATTTCTGAATGAGATCCAATCGCTCCTTCAAAGTTGGCTTGAATGCCTTGGTGTCAGCAGTCCAAGCTCCAAAGCTATTGCAGGTCGTCTGCCCAACTACTTCGTTTATGCGCTCAACCAGGAGTGGCGGAATAATGCGAAAACCTATGGTCCGATCATTGAAGCACTGGATACGCCATTTGCGAGAGCTGGAGACCGGGAATGGTCTTGGTCTGCTTATTCCGCATTGTTACAGCACCGGATAGATGAGGGGATTTTCGATGAGCCGTTCAGCTTGAGACAAGTGTATGTCCCACTGAATGCGTTTTATCTCGAAGAAGAAAGCGCTGGCAAAATGAAAAAGGATGATATGGCCTGCGCTGATCGAAAGCGCAAGCGTATCGTCGTCTCATTGGAGAAGGAACTGGAGCAGTGGCTGGACAATCCCAGCGCTAGAGATGCCATTCGAGTAATCAGTGGCGGACCTGGCAGTGGCAAGTCTTCCTTTGCACGCATATTTGCAGCCAGGCATTCTCATGATTCAAAATTGAGAGTGCTGTATGTTCCCCTTCATTTGATCGATGCCTCCAAAGACCTAGTTGAAGAGATCGGGCGGTTTGTCAGAGCCGAAGGAATCCTCCCTCAAAATCCACTGGATCCTGAGTCTCCTGAGTCGAACCTGCTGATAATCTTTGACGGCCTGGATGAACTTGCCAGCCAGGGAAGGGCTGCGGCTGAGACTGCCAGATCCTTTGTTCGAGAGGTGGACATAACCGCTGAAAAGCGGAATCAACAGAGCGTCAAGCTTCGCATTCTTATCAGCGGCAGAGAGGTGGTCATTCAGGAGAATGAATCGGAGTTCCGTCGCCAGCGCTGTATTCTCACACTGCTTCCTTACTTTGTTCATGGTCTGTCTGAAATAGAGGGGCATTTGGTGCAGGATGGTGAAGAATTCTCTGATCCGGAAAAATTGCTGAAGAACGATCTTCGACAGCAATGGTGGAAGAACTATGGGGCATTGACTGGCAAATCATACGCGGGTCTTCCGGAAGAGCTGAATCGCAAAGACTTGGCAGAGGTAACAGCCCAGCCGCTTCTCAACTATCTCGTGGCCCTGAGCTTCGCTCGCAAGAAACTGGATTTTTCAAAGGACATAAACCTGAACTTGATCTATGATGATCTTATCTCCGCAGTTCATGAACGGGGATACGAAAAGCATCCACATATTAGCATTCGCCATATGGCGTTTGATGATTTCTTCAGGGTGCTTGAAGAGATTGGACTTGCGGCATGGCATGGGGATGGACGCACCACTACCGTGCGGGAAATACAGGAGCACTGCAACTCCAGCGGGTTGGGTTCAATGCTGGATAGGTTCCAGGAGGGGGCAGAAGTAGGTGTAACGCGGCTTTTAGCTGCGTTTTTCTTCCGTCAATACGGACAGCGTGCAAGCGGAGATAAGACATTTGTTTTTACCCACAAGAGCTTTGGGGAATATCTTGCCGCCCGTCGAATAGTTCGAGCAATAGAACGAGTCATTCGAGAATTGGAGCGTCGATCCAGGAGTCCAGATGAAGGCTGGGATGAAAAGGACGCACTTAAGCATTGGGCACAGATCTGTGGACCAAGCGCCATAACGCCATATCTTCATAGTTTTCTTCTCAATGAAATAAAGCTGCGATCTTCCGATGAATTGGCACAATGGCAAAGTCGCCTGGCAAGCTTGTTCAGCCACTTGTTGCGAAATGGAATGCCAATGGAGCAACTTGGAGTTGTTCCTTTCAAAAGGGCAATGTTTCAGTCCAGAAATGCTGAAGAGGCACTTTTGGTCGCCTTGAATTCATGTGCGCGCCTTACAAAGCAAGTAAGTCCAATAGAGGTTATCGATAAGACTGCTTTTGGATCCTGGTTCAGGAGGATCCAAGGGCAGCGTGCGGGACCTGAATCCGTGCTAGCTGCACGTTGTTTATCTTTCTTGAATTTGTCTGATAGCATTCTCATTTTTAGTGATTTTTCTGACGTGAATCTTAGTCATTCGAATCTCTTTCGATTGAGTGCTGGTCTAGCTTGCTTTTGGTATGCCAACCTCGAAGGAGCCTACCTCGTAGGAGCCAACTTCGTAGGAGCCAACCTTGAAAGAGCCCACCTCGAAGGAGCCGACCTCGAAGGAGCCAATCTCGAAGGAACCGTTATCGAGGGTGCCAAAGACAAAGCAATTATAGATCGATGAACAAAATGAGGTTCTCTTTGGAATCGAGACCATAACCTCCTCGCTTGCAACTTCCCCAGATCCTGACCCATCCGGTCTCCTTCTCCAAACCTTTTTATACCTCCTCTCTCTTCTGAGAAGGGAAACCTGATGACCGGACAGCGCGAGAGAGTCATCCTTATCCCGTCCTCTCTCACCATGGAGAGTAGGGATTCGCGTGTCAACACGCTAAAGGTTGGCCAAATCGCCCGGGCAGCAGCGGTCTTCCAATATAACCGCATCGTGATCTACAGAGATCCCGAATATAACGATTCGCGGTTCATATCAATGGTGCTGCGCTACATGGATACACCGCAGTACCTGCGACGGATGCTGGTCCCTCGAAGGGAAGAGCTTCGTCACGTGGGAGTGCTGCCGCCGCTGAGAACGGCTCATCATCCATTAAACTCAAGATCAGAATCGCTCAAGATTGGCGAGTTTCGCGTCGGAGCAGTCGTTGAAAGCGTCGGATCTGATGGCGGCGTTTGGGTGGAAATCGGAATCGATCGCCCAATTCCCCTCCGCACCGGAGGCAGGTACTCGGTGGGGCAGCGCCTTAACGTCAGAATCTTTTCGCAGGAACCGCTCGCCGCTGAGCCTGTGGACCAGTTGGACATCCCCATTTACTGGGGGTACGAGACCGAGGTAGTGGAAAACCTGGAGGCCTACTTGGACTCCAGGGATGACGCCCTTGTAATTCTCACCTCCAGAAAAGGAAAGACAGCAGACCCGGAGATCCTCCAAAACTTGGCCCAGACGGGCAGAAAGCGCGACCTTGCGGTAGTATTCGGCTCACCCGCACGAGGCGTGGATGCGTTCTTGAGTGCGAAAGCTATTGGCAGGTATGAAATGATCAACACCATTCCGCATCAAGGAACTGAGACGGTTCGCGTGGAGGAGGCAGTCTTCTCTACCCTAGCCCTGCTCAACCTGGTGCGCTTGGAGGACTAAATGGCAACAATACACCGACCTAGAAGAGGTTCGCTGTCCTACAGCCCCAGAAAGAGGGCCAAGAGCGAGGTCCCCAGAATCCGGAGCTGGCCTGATGAGGACAAGGCTAGGATGGCAGGATTTGCCGGTTACAAGGCCGGCATGACCCATGTCATGATGATAGACGACCGACCTAAGAGCCTCACTGAGGGCATGGAGATCTCCATGCCTGTGACCGTTCTGGAGGTCCCACCCATGAACGTGGTGGCTGTGCGTGCCTATGAGAACTTCAACGGTGGGCTACGGCCTGCTGGCGAGGCCTGGGCCGAGAACCTCAGCCCCGAGCTATCCCGCGCAATGACTGTGCCCAAGAAGACTCGCGGAACCTCTCCCGGCGACCTAGAAGCCCTCGGAAACGACATCGTCGATGTCAGAGTTCTCGTGCACACCAATCCTACTCTCGTTTCTGGAATTCCCAAGAAGGTCCCAGAGATCATGGAGATGCCCATCAACGGCGGATCCATGCTTGACAGGCTCAAGCTTGCCCAGTCAATGCTCGGCCAGCAGATCCCTGTCTCCAGCGTCTTTGATCTGGGCGACCTTCTCGACGCCTCTGCCGTTACCAAAGGCAAAGGCCTGCAGGGTCCAGTGCGCCGCTGGGGAATCGCAATCGCCAAGAGAAAGCATGCCCGTACCGGCAAGCTAAGGCACGTGGGCAACCTCGGCCCCTGGCATCCATCTCACATCAGCTGGCGCGTTCCGCAGCTCGGCCAGATGGGATACCACCAGAGAACCGAGTACAACAAGAGGCTCATGTTCATAGGGACCGATG
>JAJRAX010000396.1 GCA_028679775.1 Methanothrix sp.
CGTAAATGTAAGCTCTTTTCCATGCAGCCGATTTCTGCGTGCATAATGATGTATGATGTGTTAAGAACCATAAACGCAATAGCGATAATACAATAATTTTTATTCATGATGTTCTCCTTTTTCTGGGGCTAAAATAGATTGGTTGTTTTGTTGTTGTTCTCCCTGATAACATTCATCGCTGAAAAATGGAGCACTATCTTCGTCAACCGTGCCGATACAATTGGGACACGCATTGCAATAGAACGGCGCCATCCAGACGAGTAATAAAAGTTTACATGAATTGTTCATGATTCTTCCCCCTTCAAATGTGGTTGCGGTATTCTCTTCTCTCGTCTTTATTCTATAACAAAAAATTTACTAATCGCAATAATAGCGATATAAATCTTTTAAATATATTAATAACGAGCAATTTTACAAAAGAGAAAGGGGAGGCTTTTGGGGAGGGGCAGAGAAGGGTTGCGAGGGACTTTACTTGTTCAAAGTCCCTCGCAAAAAAACGTTATATTGATATTGTTGCTACATTGCTTTCGTTGCCACTGGCGTCAACTGAAACAACGTAATATGTTGTTACTGTGTTTGGTTTTATCTGGTGCTGTACATAGGTGTAGGGGGCCTGGGTGACTGTCTTGAGCAAGGTTGTTTTATTGGCATCAGCGTAGACGTTGTAGGCGACCGCATCGGTGACTGCTGGCCACCAAATTGTATTGACAATATCAAGTTGAGATGGGAAGCGGAATGTGTTCTTTTTTGCATAAAGGGTTGGCGCCTCTACAGAGCTGCCATTGGCCTTGAAAAGTTGGAGGTAACCTGAAAACATTCTTCCGCCTACTTCTACTGGTGTTGCTAGGTAGCTGCAATCACTGCACCAGCTCGGAGCGAAGATTCTGCTATTGGCAATCTCGGTAGACGTCGTAAGCGTGAGACTCGGTTTTGTTGCATTAAATTGGTAGACAAAAACAAACCCTTCTGCTGACTCGTCGTAGAGTCCGTCGGTTATTGTGAGGAATTCTCCGTTGCCACACCAGGTAACAGCTCCAAAATATTTTGCATTCACAGAAGTAGCGAACAGCTGAGTGAATGACGCCGTATCCCTATCAAAATGATAAATCCTGATGATGCCGTTTTGAGCAGTTTCATCATAGCCAACAGCAGCAAGATTTTCGGTTGTTTCGTCCCAGGCGATGCCATTAATTGTAACGTTATCGTCATCGATGGCGATGGACACGCGAGTGCCGGGCAAAAGAGTTGATCCTGTGTAGTTATACAGAAGGATGACGCCGGCATCATCTTCATCCTGCCCTCC
>JAJRAX010000293.1 GCA_028679775.1 Methanothrix sp.
ACGGCACCAGGATGCTGCCTTTAGTGGAGGATTCCATTTGGAGGACGGAAGACGATCTGGCGGAGGTCTTCATTCAATCCATGGATCACCTTTATGCGGAAAACCTTCATGCTGTGAAGAGCGACATCCTATACCGCAGCAATCTGGCGAGGATCGATCTGGTCTCACAAGTGAGGGATACTCATGATAGAGAGGTCATCGATCTGGATCACTATTACGAGTTTTTTGGCGGGCTATCCAGAGCAGTCCAAAAGGAGAGGGGAATACCGCCAAAGATGCTGATCTCCGACACCACAGAGGAGATCGTTCGCACAGAAGATGTTAGGGATACAATCACCAGAGGCGCTAGAACTAGGCTTCTCAACCCTCGCTGGGCAAACGCCATGCTGGAACATGACTTCCACGGGACTCAGCAGGTGGCAGATCGTGTAGAGAACATGCTTGGATTGGCGGCCACAACTCATGCAGTGGAGAATTGGATCTGGTCAGCCATCGCAGAGCGTTACATCTTCGACCAGGAGATGCAAGAGAAGCTTATAAGGAACAACCCATATGCTGCGGCAGAGGTTGCTAAACGATTGATTGAGGCGGAAAAACGTGGTTACTGGCAGTCCACAGAGCAAGAGAAGAATCAACTCAGGTCGGCATATATGGATATGGAGGGGAGAATTGAAGATAACCTGAAGTAACTGCTTCCGTGACTGAAACGCCGGTCTGCGAGTAGGAGAGTAACGCTTAGAAAAATATCATATATTTACTGGAAAAAAAATCGCCCATAGCAACTTACGGGGGATTTGATCCCCACTCGCTATTCAGATCATATATAAAATTAGCTTTGGATGTAGCATATTTTCATAGAATTATAATTTATCAAAGTGATATCCCCATTAAACACATTGGAGCTCACAAAGTCATTTTCGTCAAAAAACGAGCGAGTTCCTTGGGCTGCAACGGCGCGCCTTGCTGCCCCGACCACTGCGACGCTGTGGGCTTGCGCCCGCGAGGCAGCGGCCTTGGGCACCCATCACGAGCTGTGCCGGGCGGAGCAGGCAGAGCAAAAACGCCATCATCCAGGCAGCACTGCAAGAAACCCTTCCCTCGCCTGCAAAAAAATGGCCTGGAGGCTTAGAGGATTCTGATTCCTCTGGGCATCTTCCCGCAGCGCCTGCGGAACTCCTCAGGCCAGTTAGAAGGATCCAGGCCCTTTTGGCTGAGGAAGGCAGAGGCCCACCTCTCCAGGCCCACGCCGCTGCACCCGGACCACAGGGCTTCGCCGCTCTGGGCTTTGACTGTAAAGCCCTTGGGATACTTCTCCCCGTTCACAGACAGATTCTGAAACTCTATCCAGTTTCCGTTGTAGGGCAGCACAGCCTCATAGTCCACTGTCCCGGCGCCGGTCATCTCAGAGAGGCCCGTCTTGCCCTCCTGGGCCATGAACCAGGGCGTAACCCAGGCCGTCCTCCAGGTCAGCTCCAATATGTCCTCGAAGATGTGCTTGTAGCAGGCCTTCAGCTTTTCAGCCTCGGCGATAACCTGCTCCCGCGTCCCCAGCCACACGATCTCTATCCTGTGAAACTCATCCACCCTCTCGATTCCGTGAATTCCTCCGGACTCGTAGCGGTGGGATGTGCCGGACCTGTCGAAGACGGCTATGGGCAGCTCATCGCTGGGCAGAGTCGTCCCCTGCAAAAATCCCCAGAAGGTTGGGCACTGGGCATAGCACATGCCTCCAATGGGCAAGTCGATCTTCTCCTTGACCAGCTCTAAAGGCACCTCATGGGTGATCTTGTAGTAGTCCATGACCTCCTCCCAGAAGGCAGGATCGCGGGTCTTGGGCGGACAGACGAAATAGATCTCAGGATATACACCCTGGGCGTGGCCGCTCTTCTTCCATACGTCCCACGTGTCCAGCTTGGGAAAGATCATCTCCCGGTAGCCGAGAGGCCCAATAATCTCCTCCAGCACTATCTTCTCAAAGGTGCGGAAGACATGCGTGGCCTGCGGCCCGTAGATCCACTGGCCCCGGCTGGATCCGTGCTTGATCCATCCAGCCTTCTGCATCTCCTCAGTGGGATCGCGATTGAATTTTGGCTCGCGGGCTGCGCTCTCCCAGAGCAGCTCCCAGTGCTCTGTCTTGCCACCGTAGCTTTGCAGCTTGTCCTCCAGAAGGCTGATGATCCGGTCTGGTATGCGGTTTTCTATCTCAGACTGGCCGAGAGTGCCCTGCGGCCCTACATCCAGGGCGATCTTGAGCTTTCCGCCCTCGAATTTGATCTCCTGCACATAGGGTATCCTGTGCTCAATGGCCCGGTCCGAGTCAACCTCAATATCGAACCTGGTGATATCCATGCCCCGCACACCGATTCGATACTGCTTTCCCAGCAGCTCTGAGAGAGGCCGGCGCAGCCTGAGAAGGGCATCGTGAGCCCTCACATATCTGTCGCTGTCGATTACCAGATCGATCTTGCTGCCAGCCAGCTTCCAGGAGCTGACCCTCGCCCCCTGGCCATCAGGGGCCCCCTTCTGCAATATCGGCCCGGCTTTTCCAAAGAAGTCTGAAAGGGCAGCTTCGGCAGCTTTCGCATCAGCGCTCAGCCGCAGGCTTGCCTCCAAGTGAAATTTCATCTCTCCTCCGTGCAATATTGTGTCTCTTCCGCTATTTTAATGTTCATCAGCAGATCGTCTATCGTAGATAGCAGTGTGCCAATCTTCTCAGTGGAGAATTGCAGTACCATCCGGCCCCTCTCTGCTACAAGAGTCATATTGGGCAGATTGTCAGGCTCTATCGCCGCAGCTATAGTCTCAGCCCCCGTGCCGCACAGCGCCAGACGGGCAAAGATCATGCCCTCTCTATGCCCCCTCTCCCGGCCCCGGCTTAGCAGGCATTTGTGCATCCCCCAAGGCCCTGTTCAGTTGCTCTCCTACGGCCTCATCCACCAGCGCCAAAAATCTATCTTCGCTTC
>JAJRAX010000294.1 GCA_028679775.1 Methanothrix sp.
AAGGGCAGCCTGCAAAACCAGACCCTGCAGCTCTTCGAGCAGGCAGGTCTCGAGGTAAAGAGAACTGAGCGAGAGTACAATGCCAGGATTGAAGACCCCCGCATCGGCAAGGTTAAGATCCTCCGACCCCAGGAGATACCAGGATACGTGGCCAAAGGCTACTTCGACCTGGGCATATCCGGAACTGACTGGATAATGGAGTCCGGAGCTGTGGTTGCCCACGTTGCAGAGCTGAACTACGGCAAGATGGGACCAGGCATTGTCAAGCTGGTCGTAGCTGTGCCTGAGAGCCAGAACATCAACTCGGCCCGAGATATCAAGCCAGCAAGTCGAGTCTCAACTGAGTATCCCAACCTCACCCAGGCCTTCTTCTTGAATCTGGGAATACCTGTGGATATCCAGTTCTCCTTTGGGGCCACCGAAGCCAAGGTCCCGGAGCTGACCGATGTGGTGGTCGATCTCACAGAGACCGGCTCTACCCTGAAGAAGAACGGCCTGAAGATCATCGATGTAATGCTCAAGTCCACTTCTGAGCTGATCGCCAACAAGAAGAGCTGGGCCGACCCGGTGAAGAGAGAGGAGATCAACGCAGTTCAGACGCTACTCTCTGCGGTTATTAAGGCCAAGGGAAAGGTGCTGCTCAAGATGAATGTGCCCGAGGACTCCATGAAGACAGTCATATCTATGCTGCCCAGCATGAAAAATCCCACAATATCAAAGCTCTACAACTCGGATTACTATGCGGTTGAGACTGTGGTTGACAGGTCGGCAGTCAACCTGCTCATACCCCAGTTAAAGAAGAGCGGGGCAGAAGATATCCTGGAGCTTGCCATCTCCAAGATCGTCCATTAAAAAAGCAAGCGGGCGCGGGGGGATTCGAACCCCCGATCTACAGCTTAGGAGGCTGCCGCCTTATCCTGACTAGGCCACGCGCCCTTTTACCGCCTTTCTCGTATAACAAACACGTATATCAACCTTTCCGGATTGGCCCGTACAGGCTCTCGATCAAAACCTAACCATCCGAAAAGCTCAGGCGCGCAGTCTTAGAGCTTGAAATCCGTCTCCCAGATCCCAAAGGTATTATGGAAAAGCAGGCAGAAGACCCGTTCCCTTCAGGGGCATGGGAGAAAGTCACTCTCGGTGTCCATGCATATGACGAAATAACCCATGCCGGGAACTGCCTTATTCGGAACAATGATTTTACCGCCCAGATTTTCGGAACTAATAGAAAATAGGACGGAAACTATATCAAGCCAACCTATGCAGTAGCCATCAATGCACCCTTGCTGTCATGATTTCCACTTGCCATGGCCGCTAAGAGAAAATTCAGATATCGTTGTGCCTCAACTGGATTTTTAGATCTATTAAGGACTGCAATGAAATTATCCATCCTGTAATCCGGAAGATCAAGCACATCTATCTCAGGGTCGGTTGAATTGTTATATGTCTCAAACATGCTCTCCCATAACACTGTGGCATCGGCACGCCCAGCTATTATGGCATCCAGCTGGGCCTCATTACTGGATGTATTCACTTCAGAAACATTCAATCTCTCCCTATCAACAATCTTTTTAGCCAGGCAAGCACCGGGGACATGCTGATCCGTAACTGCAATTTTCATTCCATTCAGGTCGCCAAGATTGCCTATGGGCTCACCCTTTCGAAATACCAGCAATGCTCTTTCGGAATATAGATGGGTATAATTGTCAATCACTTTTTTTTCTCCCAGTTTCTTCATTCCCGTGAGATTGAATAGAGGAAATTCCCTCTCTAAGATCACAATATCTGCATTGCTTGTGTTTTTCGTGACCTCTTTTACTATCGCCTCACGACCTTTCACTTGTGTAATATTCACCGCAATATTATCCGCATCGCTAAATGATTGAGAAATTTCCTTGATTGTGCTTCCCAGAATATCATCAGCAGGACCAAAAACAATCAACTCGGTGGAATCCTGGCTGAACGCAATTCCTTGAGTCATAAAGAAAAGGCAAAAGAATATTGCCGCAATAATTCTGCCGCTTTTTCGTCCGCTTTTTTGGGATACGGTTCCGGATTTTGGCATTGACTCTCGACCGATCAGAAAAATGAATGCCACCAATGCAACTATTAGAACTCCCAAAGAAGCCACAAAAAATGCGACATAAGACGCCGATCCGAGCCAGGATGGATCAGCATGTGGCTGCAGCACGGTTATTTTATAGACAGCGGGCACCATGACGTCACACATTTTAAATCATCCCTCATTCTTCACACATTCCGCATGTTTTACATTGCTCAGGACTGCAACTTCCTTCACAGAGATTTTCATCGATTCTCTTCAACCGCCCTCCGCAAGATGGACAGCGGATGTCTCGGCCATGTTTGCCGGAAGCACAGGGCACCATCTCAAAAACATAGCCGCAGGAACGGCACTGAAAGCGTCGCTGTCTGGATGGCTTTGATTTCTTGGGGCCTCTATGCAAAGATAGCTTCCAGACAGGATTGTTGATGCTCAAATCCAGCTCTCTGGCGAAGTTAACCATCCCATCGAAGCCCTCGAAACTCTGCGTTCTGTCGTGATTGAAATCGCAGAACGCGATTCCCAGCTTGTAAGCTAGAAATCTCTCTTTGACCCCTGCTACCAAAACGTCTGCGTTCTGTTTAGTCAGAAGCTGCTTAAGCTCAAGCGGATTGGTGTCGTCTACTATCACCGTCCCATCTTTGACGATGTGTCCGATATTTTGGTAATCATTGTGATCGCCAGTTTGAGTGCCTATGATCACCACATCCATTCCGAGCTCTTCGAAAGCTTTGACCAGCGAAACGGCTTTAGCGGCTCCGCCCATGTAGATCGCGGCTTTCTTTCCCATCAATTTGAACCGATAATGAGACAACCAGGGCAACACCCTTGCAGTCTCTCTTTCGATGATCTCCTCAGTTCTTTTCTGCAAGGCCGGGTCATGGAAATACTCTGCAGCAATGCGAAGGGCCGAGGCCATGTCCCTCAATCCAAAGAAGCTGACGCGTCGGTATGGTATTGCATATTTCTTCTCAAGCTTCTTGGCCAGATATGTCATGGAACCGCTGCACTGCACCAGATTTAATCCGGCCGCCTGGGCCCGTTGTATCTCTGCTACTCGACCGTCTCCCGTAAAGGTAGCCACAATCTCAATTCCCATCTCCTCAAAGAGGGGTTTTATGGACCAGAGGTCTCCTGCCACATTGTATTCTCCCAGGAGGTTTATGCAGTGCTGGCTTTTGGGGATGTAATCTCTGGCGCCAATCAGTTCAAAGAGGGCATTGCAGGCTGCTTTGTATCCCTCGCTCTTGTTCCCTTTGAAGCCTTCAGACTTGACAGGTATGACGGGTATTTGTAGCTCCGTGGACGCCGCATGACAGACTGCGTTGAGATCGTCTCCGATCAAACCGACGATGCATGTAGAATAGACGAAGATGGCAGGAGGATGATGCAATGCTGCAAGCTCACGGATGCATGCTGCAAGCTTCTTTTCGCCACCGAATATGATATCCTGCTCCTTCATGTCCGTAGAAAAGCTGCTCTTGTAGAGTGTAGGGCCCGTCGTCGAGCTTCCTCGAATATCCCAAGTATAGCTGGCGCAGCCTATTGGTCCGTGGACGAGATGAAGGGCATCCGTCAAGGGATTAAGGACGACTCTGGCTCCGGAATAGACACATGCCCGCTGGCTTACGGATCCCGCAAGACTCTCATTGCCACAGGAGAGTGACATGGAGCCGCAGTCGCATTTTTCAATTAT